>JAYGFA010000076.1:0-4367 GCA_046582115.1 Pseudomonadales bacterium
GGTTGACCGCGCCTGTCTCCGGCCGGTGACGCAGCCCAATCGTGTAGGCCGCATACAAGGCACACGCGAGCAGCACCAGCAGATCGCCCCGGTTAAACGAGACCCTTCGAAGCTGGTCGAGATCTCCTTCTATGCCAACCACCGCGACGCCCACCATCGTGATGCCTACCCCCAAAGCTTGATATAGCGAAATACGCACTCGGTATAGCCCAAATGTACCGAGCAATATAAACATCGGCATGACACCCTGAAGGATCCCTATGTTGATCGCCGACGTATGATGTGCAGCCCAATAGAAGATCCCATTGAAGACTGCGAGCCCCAACGCTCCCATCGTCATCAAGTATGGCCAGCGTGCGCGCAACGCGGCCCAATCCCTAGCAACTGATCGGATGGCAAAAGGTCCCAACACTAAAACGACACCCAGCCATCGCAAACTCACCAGCACCATCGGCGAAATTTCGCCCACGGCCAGTTTTGCAAATACCGCGTTTGCACCCCAAAAAAACGTCGTCAGGATCAAAAGTCCATACGCACCAGCCGTCCGGCGGCCAACTACCGTCGCCCCCAAGACGCTTTCATTTTCGGCTATCACTCTGCCCAACAACCAACGCCGTTGTCCGCTCATTGCTCACGCCCGGTCGATATTCGAAGACAGCGAAGCAACCAGGTAGAAATTTTCATCGCGCGCACTCAAAGCCAATCAAACCGTCAGATCCAGCGGAGATCTTCAGTTGCCTCCAATGAATCAATGGCCACAGTCGCCCATTTTTAAAGGCCCGACCTATGAAACACGCGGCGGTTTCCGTGGCTATAAAGGCAAAGAGCATCAATGGCGTAACTTTTTGTTAAAGCCTCGGGACATAGGTAGTATTGAGCATTATGTCAGGCGGCCTTCGCTTTTGAAGGTTACGCAATCGAGTTCGTTGGGAGGCGGGGCATCTTTTCCCGAATCTCAGCATCGTCTTACACGGAGAAACTTATGGCTCATGACATCGTTATTCGGAATGGCGACATTGTCGACGGCACAGGAGCGGAACCCGTCCCCGGTGACCTCGCAATTGATGACGGCCTAATTTCCGCCGTCGGCAAGGTCGAGGGGAAAGGCAAGGAAGAGATCAATGCAGAGGGTCATGTGGTAACCCCTGGTTTCGTCGATCTCCACACGCACTTGGATGCCCAAATCGGTTGGGATCCATTGATGACCCCCGTCAGCTGGCACGGCGTAACCACGGCCCTCATGGGTAACTGCGGCGTCACCTTTGCACCATGCAAACCCGCCGATCGCGAATTGCTTGCCGGCATGATGGAAACCGTTGAGGACATTCCGAAACACGCGATTCTCACCGGGCTCCCATGGACTTGGGAAGACTACGGCGGCTACTTAGACGCGATCGAATCACTCGACCCCGCCGTGAACGTTGCTGGCATGGTCGGTCACTGTGCCGTGCGCTACTACGTCATGGGTGAACGGGCGGTGGAGGAACAAGCCACGCCAGAAGAACTTAGCGAAATGGCCAAGGTGGTGGGTCAATCCATTGACGGAGGCGCGATCGGATTTTCGACCAACCGTTATCCGCCCCACAAGCTACCCGACGGACGTTCCATCCCCGGAACGTTTGCGGATCCGAACGAGCTGGTTGAAATTGGCAAGGAGGTGGGTGCACGCAACGCGCTGATGCAGGCGGTTGGCGCGGATTTTGAAGTGCTCAAAAAAATGGCGAATGCAACCAAGGGTCGCGTACTTTTTAGTTACGGGACCGGCCCGCAGGAAGGTGCGGGAAAAGCTTCCGCCAAGGGTCTAGAACAACTCTGCTCAAGCGGTGGTGACTTCACCGCCATAACCCAAGTACGTGGATCGGGTTTCATGTTTGGGCTTCAGTCCAACCTTCCGGTACAAGGAGAAACATGGGCAGCGATCCGCAAGATGGATCTCCCGGGGCGCCTGGCCGCCATCAACGACGCGGAAACGAGTGCCAAACTTGTCGAAGAGGCCCGCGCGCAAGACGGTCGAACCATGCCGATGCAAAACGTGTTCTACCTCGGCGCAGACGATTCACCCAACTACACCTTAGCGCCGGAAGAAAACCTGAAAGCGACCGCCGACGCGGCTGGGGAGCATTGGTCTGAAACGTTTATCCGACTTTCCCGTGATACGAACGGCCGAGCGCTTTTTAACCTGCGAATGTTTAACCAAAGCCTCAAGGAACTGGGTGATCTCATTCAAAGTGAGCACATATTTCCGAGCCTAGGCGACGCAGGTGCTCACGTCTCCCAGATCATGGACGCGGGATGGACCAGCTTCATTCTGTCCTACTGGATCCGAGAGGCCGGCGTCTACAGCATGGGTGAAGGCATTCGGCGAATGACATCGGGACCAGCGCGGGTGCTTGGCTTGTCGGACCGAGGGACACTTGCAACCGGAATGCGAGCAGACGTCAACGTGTTCGACCCGAATGCGGTTGCCGAGCGCCAACCCGAACTGGTACACGATTTCCCTGGCGGTGCGCCACGTTATATTCAAAAGTCGAGGGGCTACAAGGCGACCTTGGTGAACGGGCAAATTAGCGTCTCGGAAGGCGAGCACACTGGAGTACGAGCCGGCAGCGTTTTAAGGCATCAAGCCTAAACCTTCGACGTGCCACTGGTGAGAAGTCGACGGCGACCGTGCCTTCGGCTTTGCTCACTAGACCATCGCCAATCGGCATCGGCTGCGTGCCAAAACCGAAGCGCTCCCGGTTGAAACGTATGGCTTGAAATGGACCTCATCTCGCCTCGTCGCGTCGGGAAAAGCGATCTCTACGTCACGCCGCTGGGCTTTGGTGGAGGCACCATCGGGAGTCCCGACGTTCCGACCAATACCAGCCTTCATACCGTGATCGCCGCTTGGGACAGCGGCGTGCGTTTCTTCGATACCGCGCCCTGGTACGGTCTTGGTCGTTCGGAACGACGGCTGGGATTGGCACTGGCCGGTATCGACGATCGGGAACGCTACTGCATTAACACCAAGGTCGGTAAATCTCTGGTACCAGAGCCCCAAAGGGATGAAGGCAAACGCACGCTGTCGCCTGGCGGCCAGGTTCGAACACCACGGGATCCCATCACCGGTTTTCGCGTCGAATTCGACTACACCTACCAACGCATTCAGTCTCAGCATCACGAGTCACTGCAACGTCTAGGACATTCGCGCGTCGACAGCTTAACGATTCACGACATCGATTACGGTTATCACCAGTCTACGCAAATCGAAGAACACCTCGAAGAACTTGATCCCAACCGCGGGGCCGGCGCCACAGCGCTCCAAGAACTTCGCGCGCTCGGTGCCATCAAAGCCATCGGGTGCGGCTGTAACTTGGAATCACGCAATGCGGACAGTTGGCTGACGAGTGCACACGAAGATCTCTGCGAGCGGATCGCCGATCTTGTTGATCTCGACTTTTTCGTGATCGCAGGCGGCTACACGCTTCTCGAAACTCGCGCATTACGGCGTGTCCTACCACTTTGCGAAAAACGGGAAATTGGCGTCATCATCGCAGCACCTTATGCTAGTGGCTGGCTCGCTAATTCCGACGGCGCAGCGACCTACATGTACGACCAAGCACCGTCTGACATTGTCGAAAGGACACGCCACATGGCAAGCATTTGCAACGCCCACGACGTACCCCTAGCGGCGGTCGCTCTGCAATTTCCGTTAGCTCATCCAGTGGTCGCAGCCGTCATACCCGGGGCCAAAAGCCCTCAGGAAACGGAACAAAACCGTGACTATTTGATGACTCCAATCCCAACCAATGTATGGCGCGCGTTGAAAGACGAGGGACTCTTGGATCCGAACGTACCCACGCCTGATCAGTAGCCACACTGCGATCAGCTGGCAAATATTCGTTCCACGACGTGTTCGACGAGGCTGCGCTAGAATGCCTCTCTTATGCATGAACGACCTCTAAAACTCGTGCACACCTCGGACGTGCACCTGGATAGTCGCTTTACCACCGATACCGCTGGCGAATTCCGCAACGGTGCTGAACGCGCCTTTGCCGCCGTTATTCAAGTCGCACTCGACGAATCTGCTGATTTACTCTTAATCGTTGGCGACCTCTTCGACAACAACCGCGTGCCCAACGAAGATTTCGAGTTTGTCTGCAATCAACTGCAGCGACTGTCGTGCGCGACCGTTCTTCTCCCGGGGAATCATGACGTCCACGATGACTATTCGGTTTGGTATCGAATCGAACTAGCTACTGCCGGGAATCACGTACACGCCGTCCTCGACCATCGGGGAGATATCATTGAGTTTCCTGAACTCGGTGCCCGTGTATGGGGAAAAGCAATGGCCGAGCACGCCCCCGAAAATGCCCCGCTGGCCGGGA
>JAYGFA010000048.1:0-3852 GCA_046582115.1 Pseudomonadales bacterium
GGGCTCAAAGAGATCAATGCTGAGCTCTACGTTTTTCTCGCCCCCGCTACCCCAAAGCGTTTCAGTCGTGAAACGAACGGTATAGAGGTACTCAGGTCCCTCCCCGTTTCCGTGGGCATGGCTGTCGGGAAACACCCAGCCGCCATGCAGACCGATCACCTTACCGACACAGCCACGCACGTACGCTGGCATACGGGTATGTCCTTCCGCCGAAGCGGCTGTTGTACGGACTTGGTCGCCCACCGCAAAACGCGGCGACGTCTTGAGCGGCCGTTCAGCGCTATCAAACCGGCTCATCGATGGTTGTTGATCCCGAAATTGATCTCGGGTGGACTTCGGTCGTGCGGCCACCCGATCGTCATGACCTGCACCGAGCGCTTGTGCTCTTTCGGTAATTTCGGACTGACTTAACACGCCATCCTCCACCAACCTTGTTTCGAGCCCACCTAGCCATCGCCCGTAGTACGTGTCGGCCAGGTAGCTAATGGGATCAATCCGTTCGATCGCATGGCGTGAACGATCGAGGTTACCGCCAAGTTGAAGGTTCATGGCAAACACCCGCGCTTCCCAACGTTCGTGAAACACCGGTTCATTCGGTTCCGGATTGACCGCACCGAATCCATGCTTTCCGCCCAAGTCGTGTATGCCGTCCATACGTTTTCCCAGTAGCCGTCGCGTTATTTTACTGTCATCCGTCGCGCCGGCGACGTAGCAATCCCAGCACCAAAAACACGCCGGCCAAGAGCCACCGAGGATCCGCGTAACTGAAACCACCCGCAACCGGAAAGGCAACGGTTTTATGCATAGCCGCGATCTTAAAGTCGTGGGAACCCTTAAACTGCGGGTTGGTTGAAATCTCCAACATGTCACGCCGACTTCGGTATCGCATCAACGCGAATTGCGACCATTTCTGAGCGCCGTCGATTCCCCAGATATCCAACGCTTCGAACGTTCCCTGACTAAAAAAGACCGGGTGACAAGCACGCAGAAGTAATGACGGCCACATGTACTCCATGTAGCGGTCGAGTAGCTGTCTCGGCGTTTCTCCACCTTTTGCCGGGTCGTGTTGCTGCATATCGATGAGATTCACCATCACGAAATCATCGCCGTCATCGGCATAAAGAAACCGAGTCAATGCCGCTAATCGTTCAGGATCAGTACCGCGTTCCCGAATTTGTGCGAGGTACGCATCGGCTTCGTCCCTCGTTAGCGGCGCTTCAAAGTTCGTGTACCAAAAGAAAATAGCCACGTAGATGGCGGTAAGCAGGATCCAGCGAATCATCAAAACAGCCGCTCGCAACCGGTGCCCGCGAGGACATCGCCCACCACGTCACGCTCCTCTGGGTCCAACCGGACAAACTCTTGCCGGATCCATTGCAAACATTTTGCCTGGTACGGGAACGGCGTCTGTTCCCACACGCATCCACCAACCTCTGTCGTCATGGTCTCGGCACCGTCGTCGACCGCGTCGGCGTTTGCGAGCAACACCGGAACATAGGTGCGTCCGACCTCCGATAGCAACGCCTTCAACGTGTCGGGTAATGCATCGCGTTCAAACCAATCATCGTCGGACGGTTCAAGTCCGGACAGATCTTCGACGATGGAGACCCACGCATGCACATCCGGTGCGCGTTCCATCGTAATCGCCATGGGCGTCGGATCGAAGGTGGCGAGCTGCGTTAGCTGACCGTAAAGTCCAAAGTCGCTCGCGCCGGGTCGGCGACCCAATACAAAGGGACCGTTTTTGATGTGCGCGGTGAAAAGATCCAGGAACCGTTTGTAACTGGCTTCGATGACGGGGGCCGTGGTGTCGTTGCTGCCCACCACGTACAGGCGACTGATCTGCCGCTCTTTAATAAAGGTCGAAAGTTGCTCGATTTCCTCCGTACTTCGCGTCAACGCACGCCAACGCGGGAGTATGGCTCCCGCCTTTTCAATATCCGGCTCGTAATACCATCGGTAGTGGAACATGGCTTTGGTCAGCCATTCGTCACCGTAATCTTCGAGCAGGTAATCGAGAAATCGTAACACCGGATCCTCAGGAATCACCGATCGTCTGGGGATTTCTCTCTCGAGCCGGCGAATAATCGGGGTTGAGTCAACGACGGCTTCGAGCTCGCCGCCCGCGTCGGGCAAATAGAAGGTGGGCAATAACTCCACCTTGGCTTTCGGCAAATCCTGGTCTTCGCTCCATAGTCCTCCCGTAAAGAAGCGATACGGAATGCGCCGGTAGCGGAGAACGGCGAGCATTTTGCGGGTGTACGGTGACCCGGGGGCACCTCGTACCAGCAACGATTCATCGATCGGCATACGCTCCAACTCATGTGCGTTAACGTCGTTTGAAGAGTAGTCCGGTCTCTATCCCCCAGCAAACATTCGTTACCGTTCATTACGCCCAGACAAAAGCACTTCCAACCACCATACATAGGATCGTCTGAGGCAATTCCGTCGCTCGCAAACCTCCGCATATCCGGTTTGCGAAGCCAATCGTTTTCTAGCAGAGTGGGCGGTTTCTACGGAGGAACCACCAGTGAAAGTTGCCGACGCTATCGCCCATGTGCTGAAGAAAGAAGGGGTTGAAATACTCTTCAGCTACCCCGTGAACCCAATCATCGAGGCAGCCGCCGTCGCCGATATCCGAACGATCATCGTCCGCCAAGAACGTATCGGTTTGCACATGGCGGATGCCTATTCGCGATTGTCTTCTGGAAACAAAATTGGTGTCTTTGCGATGCAACACGGACCAGGTTCGGAAAACGCGTTCGGCGGCGTGGCGCAAGCCTATTCCGAATCGGTGCCCATCCTGGTGTTACCCGCGGGTTATCCCCGAAGGCTCGCCAACTACTACCCGAATTTTAATTCGACCCTCAACATGCGGCATGTCACCAAATGGGCTGAACCCCTGACCATGGGTCGCGCGGTCCCGGAAGTCATGCGGCGCGCATTTTCCCAGCTACGAAACGGACGTCCCGGACCGGTTTTGGTCGAGGTTCCCGTTGATGTTTTCCGAGAAGATGTTCCAGAGGACTGGGTATACACGCCGTCCTTCGCCACACGTACAGGACCCGATCCAGTCGCCGTCGACGAGGCTGCCGCTGTACTTGCGGCGGCCGAAAGACCCGTCATTTACGCCGGGCAAGGCGTGCACTATGCCGAGGCTTGGGACGAGCTGAGGACTCTTGCCGAAGCATGGCAAATCCCTGTCACGACGAGTCTTGAAGGCAAAAGCGCTTTCCCAGAAACGCATCCGCTCTCGCTCGGTTCGGGAGGACGCGCCAACCCGCGCACGGTAAAAACCTACCTAGCTGAAGCAGACGTTATTTTGGGCGTCGGCTGTAGCTTTGCGCTCACCGGTTTTGGCGTACCCATGCCCCGCGACAAGACCATCATCCACGCCACCCTCGATCCCATGGATCTCAATAAGGATATCGAAGTCCAACACGCACTGATCGGGGATGCGAAACTATCGTTGCAAGCGCTCGTCGACTCCATGGCCGACCGGGATCGGACTCAGGCCGAGAATCGGAAAGGGAACGTCGTCGACCGCATTGCCAAAATCAAGGCCGAATGGCTCGCCGAGTGGGAAGCCAAACGCACCAACAACGAAACACCCATCAACCCCTATCGCGTTCTGAGGGAACTCCATGACGCTGTCGACATCGACAATACGATTATTACCCACGACGCCGGCAGCCCACGCGATCAGCTGTCGCCGTTTTGGGAGGCGACTACGCCCCTGTCGTACATTGGCTGGGGTAAGACCACACAACTCGGTTACGGCCTTGGCCTTGCAATGGGAGCGAAACTCGCGCACCCCGAAAAGACCTGTATCAACGTTTGGGGCGATGCGGC
>JAYGFA010000054.1:0-15652 GCA_046582115.1 Pseudomonadales bacterium
CGTGCCGCCCCCATTCACGCCCTAAACGGAGCTTTCCACGACCTCGGTCTCTCGCTGGCCTATAGGTGAAAAGAGATTTCCGCGCTCACGATTTACGGATCGGACCGCACCAGTTAAAGCGTCTCGCGCATCACTCATGAACCGGGGACAGCTAGTTCAGCGCTAACTTCGTCCGCTATTCGAGTACCTGCAAAAAAATCGGAATTCGTCCCGGCGTATAACTGCACCGAAAAACTGAAGGCAAAATTACGAAAATCTTCTTCGGTAATCAGCTCGTGTTCTAATTGCTCGTATGCCTCGGCTGCAGCGTGCCCCATGTCAAGTACATCCCAATGCCCGAGGTCAAAGCTCATGATGGCCCGAACTTGTTCGCCGAACGGGTTTGCCTTTCGATTGAACGCCGTGCATGCCAACGGGTCGTCCGATTCACAACCGAAATAGAAATTCGGGATGAAACGATCTCTAATATCTTCTGCTTTGACGACCCCCATGGCATCAAAATCGTTCCGTACATCCCCCGGAATATCGTGACCACCCACGCCTAATGTGCTCGGCAACTGCTCAAGTTTCTCGAGCGTGTGGGCATCGCCGTATTGTTCAAACAATTCTTGTGCTTGCTCGATGTCAATGTTCGCGGGATTTAGGTTTTCGAGACCGGCTGGGTTACGTTTTTTCCATCGACCGACGATGTCACCGTATAACCGCACACCGTTAATTGCCCCACCTTCCAGTAACGCTACTCTTAGGTCGGGATAACGGTAGGTGACGCCGCCCATCAAAAGTCCCTTTGCGAGTACCTCCCCGGCAGCAGCGAAGTGTCCCATGTGGTTGTGCATATAGTTTGAAATTGAGCTCCGATCGTGAAAACCCATACCGCCGGAATGCGCGGCGACCGGGAATCCAAGTTCGATACACTTTGCCCAGAAGGGGTCGTAATTGTGTTCGCTATCAATCGATAAGTTGTCGAGCCAAAACACCTGGTTCGCTAGCTCCGGATACTCTCGGGCCACACGCGGTACCGGGCGTCGGACAAACGATGGGATCATCGCTACCTTCAAACCCAACGCATGGGCATGCTCGAGTTCACGGATACCCTCTTCGGGAGTGTGCAGCGGAATGACCGCCGCTACCGTCATACGATCGGCGAACTCAGCGTACGCTGCCGCCGCATACTCGTTGTATGCGTTGCACGCTAGTTGTCGATATTCATCGTTAATAACGCTATGAAATCCTAGACCTGTCGAGGGATAGAGAACCGCAAAGTCCAAGCCAAAGTCATCCATCCGTGAGTGATAGAGTTTTGGCAGCATTGCGGTGCAACGATCCAGAGTATTTTTCGTCGGCAAAGCCCACCAAGGCGCTCGGATCGAACGGTTGTCACGTCTTTCGTCCCAATTCATCTGATACCAACCAGGACCTGTATTTCCGCCGCGCATATTAGAGCGGAAGTCGGTGACGGCATCCTCTCCTCCACTTTCCTTGATGTAATCCATCAACACTGGGGTGTATTCGATGATGTGAGAATCGCCGTCAATTAACGGGTGATTCAGATTCGCGCGGATGCGGGCAGAAGCAGTTGTCATATCAATATGCCTGGCATAAGCGTTGAAATTTAAGTTGAACCATTATCAATATCCTTCAACAAGTTCCAAGATCGTACCGTCAGGATCTTTAAAACAGACGAAGCGGGTCGCCGGGTTGTCTTTGAGCTTAACTGTCGCAGGTTCTGACAGGAACTCAACTCCGTTTGACTGAAGAAATGCAACATCCGAATCAAGATCATCGGTCGCGAGAGCAACCCGGGCAATGCCTAGGTGGTATAAATGCTCGTACGGCGGACTGCTGTCGCTGGGATCCACCCATTCAAGCAGATCGATCATCACTGGTATTTTTGAATTCTTCAAAATCAGCAATGCACCTTTCACCGTGTACGGCGGCATACCCACGGCCGCGGCGACTTCGGGTGTATTTTTAGCGGGTACATCGACTAATTTCTGGAAACCGAGGAGTTCATAGAAACTCAACGAGCGGTCAAAGTCCCTGCAGTTAATGTTGACATGGACTAAGCCGGTCACAGTCATCGCGACATCTGTCCGATCGTGGCACCACTATCGATCACCAACTCAGCCCCATTGATGTGTTTCGACTCCTCCGATGCGAGGAATAGCACCATATTCGCCACGTCGAGCGGTTCACCAATACCCATGGCCTTGCGGGTAGCCTCTGGATCCTCTTGTTCCATTAACTTAATACCCGAAAGCGTTTCGAGTGCCGCGTGCACCATGGGTGTTGAAATACTGCCCGGATGTATGGAATTGCAACGAATTTGGTTCTTCTGCTCTCGACAGTAAACGGCGATGGACTTTGTCATCGAACGGATACCGCCTTTCGCCGCTGAATACGCTAGATAAGATGACAAACCCACAAGTGCCGCAATGGATGACATGTTGATGATCGAACCACCGCCCGATTTCGTCATTTCCGGTATCGCAGAACGGCACCCAAAAAAAGTGCCATCAAGATGCACCCGCAAGATATCGTGCCACTGATCAGTCGACGTCGACTCGATATTTGCGATATCCGCGATACCGGCATTGTTAACGAGTACATCCAAACGCCCAAACGCCGCGAATGTCGCTGCGATCAGTCGGGGCCAAGAAGATTCGTCTTTGACGTCTTGTTCAAAGAACATCGTCTCACCCTCGCACTCATCGGCAACGCGCCTACCATCCTCCGCGTTGATATCCGTCAGAACGAGCCTGGCTCCTTCTTCTGACAGACGATGTGCGTCCGCTTTTCCAAGGCCAGCTGCCGCGCCCGTGATCACGACTACTTTTCCTTCAACGCGCCCCATGGGCCCCCCGATTGTTGACCTTATCGCTCAGATTCGGTTTCTGTGTGGTCCGAAATTTGCCTCGTAAAACGGCGCCACCATTTGCCCCGGTCCTATGACTTGATTTACGGCATCCAATTCATCGGCCGTGAACTTCAGTTCCGCGGCATCTAGATTGTCGTCGAGTTGTTCCATTGTGCGAGGACCAATGATAGGGCTCGTCACCCCGGGTTGAGCCATGACCCAACCAAGCGCGAACTGCGACAAAGGGCAATCCTTGGCATCCGCCAGCGGTGCTAGGCCTTCGATAACGTCAAAGACGCGGTCGTTATAGCGTCGCCGTTGCATGGCGTTGGCTCTGGCGTAACGTGCACCCTCGGGCGGTTCTTCTCCGCGATGGTACTTGCCCGTCAATAAACCTCCGGCCAAAGGACTCCATGGAATGGTTGCGACTCCGTACGTTTGAGCCATCGGTATGAGTTCGCGCTCAACGCGCCGGTCCAAAAGATTGTACGGCTGCTGTTCGCAGATAAAGCGATTCAATCCATGTTTTTCAGAAGCCCACAATGACTCGACGAACTGCCACGCAGCAAACGTCGACGTACCGATGTAACGTACTTTTCCGTGGTGGATGAGGTCGTCTAGTGCTCTGAGGGTCTCATCGATCGCGGTATCAGGACGGGGCCGATGGATCTGATACAGATCAATATAGTCCGTCTGCAGTCGCTGCAGACTTGCTTCGCACGCTTCGACAATGTGGCGGCGGCTTGCACCTCGCATATTCGGATCAACGTTATCCATTGCACCGTGGAACTTGGTCGCCAAGATAACCCCATTGCGCTTGCCATTGCGCTTTAACGCTTCTCCGGTAATTGTTTCGCTACGACCACGCGAATAAACGTTCGCCGTATCGATGAAATTGATGCCGCGATCCAATGCCCTGTCAACAATGGCATACGAGTCATCGGGCTCAGTCCGCATACCGAACATCATGGCGCCGAGACAAATATCGCTAACCTGAACCCCTGTTCTTCCTAGAAGTCGCATCTCAGACATTTATTTATTCCTCCTTCTGCGAGCGCTCGTCACCGTCTTCGGAAGTGTGCCAGATTTGAGCCGATGGCAGGCATCTCGACCAAAGAGTTTTCAGGTACTCTTTCGGGATCGAAACGCATCAACAAGAGTTTGCCCGGGAGGACGTATGCGACTACGTCTACAAGACTGCATAGAAAAACCCGAAGCAACGCTCGGACAACTATCGGACCGTGAAGCGACCCGAGACGTAATCCATCGATACCACCGTACCTGCGTCGTACATCGATGAAATCGACGGACCCCTCGCCAGGTCCTATGAATAGGCTCTTTCTTTTCGTGCCCTATGAAAACGGCGACGGGCTAGAGCTGATTCAACTCTGGCGACAATCCTTTTATCGAGCCATTAATCTAAAAGAAGACGTGCAAGCCGATCCCGTGCAAAGCCATTTAGCGATTCTTGAATCCATTGACCCCGCTTTGATCCATGTCGCCCGCGACGTTCAAAACAGCAACATTACCGGGTTTATGGTGCTGGATAGAGACGTAATCCAACATCTATACGTGCACGTGAACTATCAACGACAAGGATTGGGATCGGCGTTCATCCAACAGGCTAAGGAAGATAAACAACATCTTTCTCTACACACATTCAAGCGCAATAAAGGCGCTCAAAGGTTTTACGAACATCATGGGTTCGTAATCACGGAACGGGGGTTTGCCGCCTCGGAATATAATCCATGGGCCAAGGCACCAGATCTTCTCGCCGATCTCAAGTATGAATGGAGCAAAAATACACAGCGCTTGCTTTGACTAGATATCGCCAATAACCCAAACGACGTCTAATCCGTCAATCAGTACAGCCAGATTTTCCTAGCGTCTCGTACTCACTTTGCAGAAAGTCATCACCAGTGAATAGCTGACGGTAAGCCTGACAGTGAGATGCTTGGTCCGCAAAGCTTTGATCATTAAGGATGCGTTCGCGCATTCCTTCTGGAGTCAACCGTAGCGACGACATGCGGATACCGCCGTCAATACGGCTATCCAGTATGAGTAGTCGCTTATTTGTTTCGGCGCCGTTTTTCCATCCCGTCCATTCGATCTCGCGACCGTCGCGGCCACGACCTGGACTTCCGGTGTATGCGAAGTGGGCCCAATACGACATCATGCTGGCTGAAAGCGCGTCTCGAGCCGGTATCACGTCGTTATCGATAACCATGGTGCGGTCGATGAGACCAAAATTGCCAAACATAAAAGGGATCTCGAAGGCATGGGCTGCACCAAAGAGACTGGCAAGGTCCAACGTCATCAACGTTCGAAGCTCGTCCCAGTCGAACCGGTACGCGAACACGGAATTTCCCTGTGTCTCGTAGAGCCTCTCGGCTAGACGATCTACAGCCCTCAGTTTCCAGGCATCCGTTGCATATGCCGCGTCGCGGTTGTAGCTCTCAATGTCGCGAATCCTATAAGGGATTCCAAAAAATCGGTCAGTGACATTGGGCGACATCGCAAGGAAGAGTTTTACCTCGTCGCGATTGGTACCAAGGATCACCGGCGTCACGTTGTAGTTCGATACATTCGTAAAGATTTCGTCGGCCTGTCTTTCTGCCGGCAATACATACCCGTCCCCAAAAATGTATGGCGTTCCACCCATCATGCCGCCGCCCTGGGCGGATAACAGTTGTGCCGCGCTCGCATTACCCAGCATAGTGGCCACGGCATTATCGGTCATAGAAAGCTGTACTGCCTTGGCCTCCTTACGATTTGAGGCGCGACCGCCGGCCACCAGAAGTCGATTAACAAGCTCCCGCGAACTGGCGCTACTCCCGGGTTCCTTGTCGTCGCGAAAATTCTCGGCGACACTGAACGAATTGATGGTCAGTCCACCGCTTTGCACGATCGCCTTGTGATAAAGCCCTGCGGCAAGCGGCGAAACCATCATGGTGAGTACGTTAAATCCACCCGCGGACTCACCAAAGATCGTGACGTTGTCGGGATCGCCATTGAATTGCGCTATGTTTTCGCGCACCCACTCAAGCCCACGAAGAATATCCAGGGTTCCGTAGTTACCGGAATCGTCAGCCGGGTCTCCGGAAATTCGAAGCCCGGGATGGGTGAGCCAGCCGAACGGCCCCAAACGGTAGTTGATGCTAACGACAACCACATCATGTGCAGCCGCAAGATTGGCACCGTGATAAATAGAGGTCGCAGCTTCCCCGATGTGATTGGCTCCACCGTGGATCCAAAACATCACCGGTCGTCGAGTTTGCGAATGAGGCAGCTGCCAAACGTTCAAGTACAAACAATCCTCCGCGCCCGTTATTCCAGACGTTCCACCCCCCAATCCGCGTTGCGGGCATGCCGACCCGAATTCCAACGCCTCGCGAACGCCTTCCCATGGCAGTGGGGGACGCGGCGCCTTCCACCGCAACTCGCCAACAGGCGGCATAGCGAACGGTATGCCTCGCCACGCATATGTCCCGTTCGGCTCAACGTACCCAACGATCTCCCCAGCGCTAATGTTGCGATGCGTTTCCTTGGCCAACGTGACTGGCGGTGGTCCCTCCGTAATTCGAGACACGTACCAATAACCGGCGCCACCAACCGCGACGACGAGCGCCAACAGCACAAGGAGAACTTTTTTTATCACGTCACCACCCCTCAGATGTTTCGAATATGTAGTGCCGAATATGTATTAGGATACGAGCCCCGGCAATGAAAACGAAACCGGCCATTTCGATCCGCATACCACTCACATTAGCTTTCATATTCTTGACTAGCTGCGACGTTGCCGATCAACCGGAAACCCCTGGTCCACGATCACAGCCCGCAACCGCACTCGGCATCTATGCGCCGCAACAACACCAACTCTATGACGGACATTTCAATATCAGTGCCAGCAACGTCTATCAAGTCGGGACCCTTAGCGACACGCCACCCTGGGACCACATGGGGAACGCCGCTGGGAATATAAAGGCTGTTGCTGGAAACATCTCGATGGACGTAAACGAGATCGACAATACCGGCAGTTTCAAAGCCGATCTTGATTTACCCGAGGGTAAGTACGTTGTGACGCTCGAACGCATCTACGAATTTTCCCCTTGCCAAGATGGTGGCATCGCTGCCTTTCTCTACGAGCATGGGGACGCCGGTTGCGGCGACTCGAATTGGCCCAAGAGCCTTCTTTACGTCGCCGGCTGGGGATACGGTAGCGCGACATTAAACGGCGAAACGATATACCAGGATTACGAGATCCATTTCATGGTCACCCAAGGTATGCGTCACCGTGAGACCCTGGAGGTCATGCTAACCCCCGACTCGGGAAACGCCGGCAGCGTTAATCCCGCGGCCCAGCAACTCGACTTCTATATCCGTAGCCCGGTTCGATCTGCGCTGAATCATCCCGATCGAGAGGTCTTTGACCATTTTTTTGCGATGGAAGTGACTTGGCGTTAGTAGTCCGCCGTTCTTCGCGTGTTATTACGAGTTTCCAATCTTCAGGACTTTACGAGCGTTCTCACTCAGAAACTTGGGCCACACGTCATCTTTAAAAGAGAGGTCTTGCATATCTGTCATGATCCTCTCTAACGAAAGCCCTATCGGGAAATAACCCGCATAGATCACCTTATCCGCGCCACGTGTATTGGCATAATCAATGATTGCCTTGGGGTAATACTTCGGAGCAAACGCAGACGTCGAGTAGTAAAGGTTCGGCCACTTGAGCATTAGCTTGACGGCAAGATCCTCCCACGGCTCGCAGCCATGACGGGTGACGAATACGAGTTCGGGAAAGTCATACATCACGTTATCGATACGTTCGACCGCCTGAGGCCACATAGGGAAGCGTGGACCAGGAACCCCGGCGCAGGAAAAAATGGGTACCTCCAGTTCGACGCACTTAGCGTAAATTGGGTACATCCTTGCGTCGTCGATGGCAACCTGGGGATTGAACCCCGCATTGAACGCTCCGAACGAACGTACACCGAATTCCTCGTACTGGCGCACCATACTGCGAATGCCTTCCATGCCTTTGTTGGGGTCGACGCTGCCCTGCCCTACAAAACGATCAGAATGATCTTCTAAAGCTCTATGGCTGACGTCACCTCCGACGCCAATGAGACCGACTTCGATACCGAACCGGTCCATCTCGTGCAAGGTAACCGAGATCGGATCCTTGTTCCCGTACAACTCCTTCGGCACATTTTTAAACATGTACTCCACCGGAAAATCCATATCGGTGGAACCGTCTTTCAGTTGAGCCCTAATGAAATCGTATTGTGAAAAGTCGGTGGCTGGAAACGCGATCATGGTATCGACGATCCTTATCCCTGCGGGCATTCCCATATTTAGCAACCGCTAACCCGACGCATAGAGCGCGTTACGGAAGAGCACGCACGTCGCATCGCGTGGAATTTCATCCCGTGACAAAGGTGTATTTACTTCCTCGGGAGTCGGACCGTACTTTTCCGCCCGCGGCTGAAGCTTTTCGAGATCGAATTGGTACAGTTTCGCTGCGTTCTCACCGAAAAGCATGCGACGCTCACGTTCGGGCACACCTTCGAATGTAAGCCGTAGCGATTCGAGGTTATACGGGAAGGTCCCCTCGAAGTGGGGATAATCGTTTCCCCAAAGGATCCGATCGGGTCCTAGTTTGTCGATACCATCCAGATCGGCCTTGCTTGGAAAACTTGCCCCGTACCAACAATTGCGGTGCGCATATTCACTCGGCAAATCCTTAAGAACCCACTCACCCTCATAATGCATCTCACCGATCGCGCCGTACTTTATCCCTTGGTGAATCCCATCAAGCTGCGCAAGCATCGGACCCACCCAAGCACAGCCGGATTCAGTAAGAATGTATTTGAGCCGGCTATAACGTTCGAACACACCGCTCATCAATAGATGTCGGAAACCGGCTTGGCAATAAAAGGTAACTTCTGACATCCATAGTGCTTCGCCGACCAAGTCGTCGCCGTACACTGGCGAGCCCTGGCCAGAGTGCTGATTAATCACAAGGTCATGGTCTTGAATAGCCGCAAAAACTCTATCCCAAGCCTTGTCGTATAGAGACGGGAGCCAATCGCAATCCGGGGGAATCAGCGGAAGAAGGACACCACCCCGCAAACCCGATTTCGCGATGAACTCGATGTCTTTTATCGCCTCGTCTAGATCATTCGGCAAGATCAATCCGATGCCCGCGCGACGGTCAGGATCTTCGGCGCAGAAATCAACCAACCAGCGATTGTGGGCGCGAATGCCTGCCAAACACCGTGCGTATTGATCGGGCCGAGGCGGTTGCGCGATAACAATGCTTTTGCGGTAGAACGGAGGAACGGTGTTCGGGAAAACTACTTCCCCCACAACGCCTTGACTATTTTGGTCTTTCGTTCGAATGTCGAAATCCCAGTTCCGCATTTTCTTCTTGCCGTAATGTTCCTGAGATGGGTTCTTGTACCCGCCGCGCCATTCGTCAAACGCACTTTGGGAATTCGCGTCCAGGTACTCTCGATACTGCGCATGGCTTCCGCCGGCATGGGTATCGGCGGTAATTAAGATGTACGCATCCTGGCTCATGTCGTAACGTCGTCTGATTTTGCAGGAGCATAGTCAATGGCGTTGTTTTGGTCGAGTGCAGTAAGCGGTAATGCACTACTACCGTTATCTATGATCAAGACCCTTGTTTTTGTTGTTTTACCGAAGATAGCGCGAATGGACACAACGGCCCCAACAAATTGTCGAGTGATCAACTTCGTTGCCGATGCCTAACAAAGCCCCTCTAACCAGTCGTGGGCCGATGTTTCTTGAGAACGTTTCTGCTAGGTAAGCTTCCTGTTTGATAGTATTAACAATTAGTTACGTATTAACGCTTTGCTTCTCCGGGTTAAAGAGTATATTCCCCCTTTTTCTGGCGCCGTCTGTTCTTAGATTTCGCGCCCCTCTGCCGGTCCTCAAAAGAGTTTCTTACTATGAACGATCAAGCACGCCTCGCGCTTTCCGAACCGGAAACCTTTCTCGACCAAGAGGCTGTTCATCAAATCTTTACCGAGCTCCGACGAGAAGATCCGGTGGCATGGTGTCCAGAACCCGATGGTGGCAAAGGATTTTGGTCTATAACGAAGTACGACGACATTCAGTCCATTTCGAAAAATCCGAAAGTCTTCAGTTCCGACCGACTCCTTGGAGGGATTACGCTGGAATCAGCGGAGATGCGCCACCGCCGAGAAAGCCTGGAAAGCGCCTCAAACGATGAGATCGGAGGCGGTGGTTCGATCATTACTTCGGGTAGCAGCATGATCATGATGGATCCCCCGACGCATACACAACACCGCCGGATGGTTGCGCCCGGGTTTACACCGGGTCGATTGAACGCATTAATCCCCGAAATTCGGACGCGATGCGTTGACATCCTCGAACGCATCGCTGGTCGAGGCGAGTGCGAATTCGTCTCGGCGGTGGCCGCCGAACTACCGATCCAAATGCTTGCAGAACTGTTGGGAGTCGAGCAAGAAGACCGAAAAAAACTATTTGAGTGGTCCAATGTCATGATCGGTGGCGAAGATCCCGATATGCGTATCGGGCGCGACGAAATCATGGTGGTATTCGGGGAGCTGTATCAATACGCCCTGGCACTTCGTGCATCGCGCCAAGAGAAACCCGGCGACGATCTACTTTCTATGCTCGTGAATACCACAGTCGATGGCAAACCGATGGAGCTAGGCGACTATGTCTCTGCATTCATCCTGCTCGTTGTCGCTGGTAATGAAACGACGAGGAACTCCATCAGCGGCGGCGTCTTGGCATTGAGTCAGTATCCTGAAGAACGACGAAAGCTCGTCGATGATCCGTCTCTTATTCCGGATGCAATCGACGAGATCATTCGCTGGGTCGCACCCGTGGTCTACATGCGGCGCACTGCACTTGAAGACGCAAAAGTCGGGGAGAAAGTCATCAAAAAAGGCGATTGCCTTGCACTTTGGTACATGTCCGGAAATCGAGACGAAGACAAGTGGGACGATCCTTTTTCTTTTAATGTCACGCGCAAAGGCCCGAGACATTTGAGTTTCGGGTACGGACAGCATCTGTGCATCGGCTGGCGTCTGGCAGAAATTCAACTCACGGTCTGTTTACAAGAGTTACTCAAACGCTTTCCTGACATCACCGTACTAGGGGACGTGGATCGTATGCGATCCAATTTCCTCAACAGCATTAAACGTATGCAGGTACGGTACTCGGGATAGCAATTTACGAAGACTTAAGCGCAGAAGCTTTGCTGCGAACATTGCCTAGAGCGCGTATAAACGGGTCGCCTGTGCCTTAAGTTCGTCACGGAAGTCGGGGTGCGAGATTTCCAACAACGCGGCAGCCCTCTCTTTCAACGTCTTCCCGCGCAGTTCCGCAATACCATGTTCGGTAACCACATAGTCAACGTAAGTTCGTGGCACGGTAACCGCTGCTCCAGCGCCCAGCGTAGGCACGATTCGGGACACCCGCTTGCCGGTGGCCGTTGGCACTGAGCTTGACGGTGTGACACTGATGGATTTTCCACCCTTCGAGTAAGCGCCGGCGATCATAAACACGGTTTGCCCCCCGACACCCGAGTACGGCCGATGGTCGAGCGCTTCCGCTGACACTTGTCCAGTTAGATCGACAACGAGCGCATTGTTTACAGCAATAAAATTCTCCTGCTGGATCAGATGTCGCAGATCATCGGTGTAGCCAAAGTCGTAGAGCTCGAAACGTGGATTCATGTGGATCTGATTCAGCTCATCCTGATCGAGCGCAACGCAAGCCGACCCGACTACCTTGTGTGGATTGAGTGATTTTCTTGCGCCCGTGACTACCCCCTGTTCAACAAGAGCCGCGACACCCCCGGTGATAAGCTCGGTTTGAATCCCGAGGTCATTGCGAAATCCCAAGTAGTTGGCCAGTGAACCGGAAACCGTACCAACGCCCATCTGCAACGTATCGCCATCGTTGACGAGTTCAGCCGCAACAAGGGTGTTGATTACCTCGACGTGTGCGACCTCTTCCGCCGACGGTAACGGTGCCTCCATGTTAGCCCCGGCCGCGGGTTCGGCTTCAACAAATAGGTCGATTTCGTCGACATGGATGTAGTTATCGCCGAAGGTACGGATGAAGTCCGGCCGGATCTCAGCGATGATGCGTTTGGCTTTCCGCGCCACCGTCCTAGAGAGCCACACACCGTGCCCGAAGCTGCAATAGCCTCGCTCGTCGGGCGGTGAAACTGGAACCAAGAAAACATCGGGGTTTTGGTGGAAGCCGGGTGGGATTTCGTAACTTTTCCATAAGCCAATCGGCACGTATTCCATCTCGCCCGCATGACAAGCTGCCCGATTTGGCGGCGTAGCGTAGTTGTCATGTAGCTCAACGGCACCCACCATGCCTTCGTCGGTCCAGGAAAAGAACGCTGCCGGGTGATCAACTCGGATACCACTGAGCTCGCGCTTTTTGATCCGCGCTTTCAAACCCGCACACAGACTGTACGGCGTTGTCGAATACGGAGCCACGTGGACGACGTCGCCAGGTTGTATGGTGGCGACCGCGTCTTCGATACTAGTCATAGTCATGCCGATGTCAGACAAACAGATCCTCTCCTTGCAAGACCCACCACTACGCCCTGACTTCCAGGACCATATTGGAAGGATTCTCGCTGACCCGTTGGATGTGCGTAAAGCCTGCCTCGTTGAGCACGCCAGTTAAGCGAACCTGTCCCGCCTGAGCCCCCAGCGCTAGTCCGACTTCTTGAGATTTAGAGGCCGGAACACAGACCAGAGTCGAAAAACTGTAGAAGGCTCCGCTCATCGAATTATTGGGAATCTTATCCGCCAGCGAGTCCTGCGCCACAGGTTCGACCAGCATAAAAGTCCCGTCGTCGTTTAATACGTCGCGGATACGTTTAGCTGTCCCGACGGGATCTCCCATGTCATGTAACGCGTCAAAAATACATGCCAAGCCGTATCTATTGTCCGGAATTTCCTTCGCGGAACTGATCTGAAATTGAACGTTCGTCACGCCTCCTTGAGATGCTTTCCGGGAGGCTTCCTCAATAGAGGGCTCGTGGTAATCAAAACCATAGAACATTGAATTCGGAAATTGTTTCGCCATTATTATTGTTGAAGACCCATGACCACAACCGATGTCGGCAACCCTTATTCCAGCATCGAGCTTCTCGCCAACGCCGGAAAGCGCGGGTATCCAAACATTCAGTAAATTGGCGTCATAGCGGGGGCGGAAGAATCGGTCGGTTCCGCAAAAACAGCATGAATGGTGTTCACTCCGTGGTCGCTCGCGGCCTGTACGAAAAACATCGAGCGCCACATCGTGCGTTGCGAATTGCGCGACGATGGATTGAAAGAAACCTTGCATGCACATTGGCCCACCTTCATGCGCAAATACGTCCGCTTGGGCCGGACTCAGCCTAAAAGAGTGATTACTCGTATCGTACGTAACATAATCGTGCGCCGCGTTCGCCGAAAGAAACTCCACCAGATAACGCTCATCTAAATTTGTACGGGCTGAAAGCTCTTTAGGGCTAATCGGTCCGTACTCTTCGAGCGCCCGGTAAACGCCTGATTGATCCCCTGTGTAGGCAAGCAAATGCCTAACGCGCCCGTCGCGTCAGCTCTAACTTTCCCTGCTAATTCTTCAAGGCCTAACAATTCTGCTTGCACCTAAAGATCTCCCGAAAAGTTTGTGGACTAACATCCGTTCACAAGAAAATCGTTCTTCTATTTGTTCATGACGACGGGACAACCTTCACGATCATGAATTAAAGCGGATGCCAGACTCGCCTCGTCTGAGAATCATCGTACGATTGAGCAATCGCATGAAGGTTTTCAGCCCGCCGCGACCCGTTCGGTTCGCCGTTCCGGGAGTTTGTAGTCCAATTTGTATATCCGCTTTACGTTTTCGCCAAGCACTTTGCGGCGGGTATTTGGGGTCAAGCGTTCGGCATAAGTCGTCAGGTCATCTACCCAGGTGTGTGGGTGATCCGGATGCGGGTAATCCGTTGCCCACATGAAATTATCTGCACCGACATGATCCACAATATAGGGTGCGGCCGTTTCGTCCGGATCCCCCGAGATGAAGCATTGCCGCCGGAAGTACTCCGTGGCGGAGGGACGCTGACCGGCTCGATTCATCGAAGCGTTATAGGCATCCAGCCGATCGAGCAGAGGACCGATCCAGCCTGAACCCGCCTCCAATATACCTAAGCGCAATAATGGGAAACGATCAAGCGTTCCGAGCGCAAAGAACGAGATGAGGGCTTGCTGCACGATTGATCGAAGCCAGATCATACCCGCCATACCGATCCCTTCCATCGGCCAATCGAAAATGCCGCTGGCTGTACCGTATGGATGAAACGTTGGGTGGATCGCCAGCGGTACGTCCAGTTCGACACACTTCTGGAACAATACGTCATGATCCGAATGGCCGTGTATCACTTTGTTGTGATTAAAAGGGTTTACCCAACAACCACGGCACCCGTCTTTGACCGCCCGCTCGAGCTCCTGGGCCGACCCAGTCGGATCAAGCAACGTGAGCATGGCAATCGGTACTAGCCGGCCGTTGGAGTCTCGACAGAAATCTGCGATCCATCGGTTGTAGGCTCTTGCGTAGGCCAGACTGATTGACGGGTCAGTCTCTTCGACTTCCCATAAAAGGCCGATGGTTGGATACAGGACGACACACTCGAGATTTTCCTGATCCATAAGCGACAAGCGATCGGCGGCGTCGCAAGCTCCTAGCGGCATGCTATCCGCATACCGGCGCTCGGGGCCCGGCATCAGATTTTCGTCGCCCATCGCCCCCATGATGCCAAGGCTACCTTTACTCGTGTACTTCGAAGGCGTTCCGTTGATCTCGAGATACTCGAGGCCGTTGTCATCGACTTTGATTCGTAGCGCCCGTTCCTTAAACTCATTTTCAAGGTAGGTTTCCCAAAGATCGGGTGGCTCCAACACATGTCCGTCGGCATCGATCGTGCCATCGTACGGAAAACGCTTTATTTCGTATGGCATGGACTGACCCCCGTTTGGTTGGTATTAACCATATCTTAGTTGTGACGGTGAGGAAGATCTTTCTACGACTTTGTCGACAATCCTCTTAAGCAGGCGTGGAATAGATCAATCTAAGTAAAACACCTATCGAATATAGTTTAAATTTAATTTATAACTATTTGTTTTTACAATATTTTATAGAAAAATTTACCTCAAAAATTCCCAGAAAGTCGGCGCTGAGGAAACGCCTCCTCCCCTATTGCCCTGTCCGAATATTCTTGGGTATGAGCGTGAGCAGACAAAATTCTTCAGGTGTCTGCTGCCATGAATCGAGCACTGCGCGGAGTTGATCATTGCCCAGATCCCAGTACCGATCGGCGAGCCGGGTTGCGAGATCGATGCCACCCTCGTCACTGAGTTCGATCGGACCATCAAAGGCTACCCAAGCTTCCGGCTCACCTACTGCGTTGGTCACGAGTACCGAAGCATTTGAGTCACGTTTGATACGACCAATCTTCGGCGTGGCTTTTCCCGCAAACATATTCACTTTCGTTCCCGTCCATTCAAACCAAACTGGAACGCCAATCGGTGTTCCGCTGTAACTGTTGGTCATCAAAATCGCGAGCCGCGGTTCTGCTAGGAACACGTCGCGCTGCTCGTCGTCTTTAAAGGGGCTGGCCATGAGTGCTACTCCACGATGTGTTGATTAACGAGCCTAGCAGCAACAACCGCTACCACGATAATAATGTGCTCGTCTCGCCAAGCT
>JAYGFA010000036.1:0-15080 GCA_046582115.1 Pseudomonadales bacterium
AGTCTGGGATACGTGATGCGCAGGCGCCGGGGCGATCCTGAGGTCCCGGCATTTGCCGATCGGACACAGGCGTACATGGGAAAAACCTACACAGTCGTCGAAGCGATAGAGAACGGTCAGGGCAAGATCCAGGTCGGGGACTCGGTATGGCTAGCCGAAGGCGAGGACTGCCCGGTCGGGGGGGCGGTCAAGGTGATCGACTCCAGAGGCAATGTCTTGTTAATTGACGTTGTGGCCCAAAACGAGAACCCGCCAAACTAGTTGCAATTGTTTAACGGATCCTACGAATCGATACAGGCAGCACTACTTAGTGGAAATGTGGGGTTGTGCCACGTCGACTTCGTCGCGATAGCCGAGCCCCGACAGGTTGCCTTGATGTTGATCGCGAGTGATCTGGTATTTGGATAGTAGGTAGAGGCAGATAACGGGCATGACGACACTCAGTATTGCGACGATAAACGCGAGATCCTGAATCGCCAGAGTTTTGTCAGCGGTGCTAGCGGCCGCTTGGAAACCCACGAAGTAGAGTAGGGGGCCTTTAGCCATCAGCCCAACACCGCTGATCGCTTTTTGAATTAAGTTGGGGCCAGCAAAAAATAGTCCTTCGGAGCGCCGACCGGTGCTGGTTTGACTGTCTTCGACCACGTCGGCATTCATTGAGCCGACAAGGATCCAAGCCAGGACGGCAACGTTAGCGGCAAAGAAACCGTGCGCGAGCATGACCCACCACAGGAGGCCGTATTTTTCGCCGTTGGGTGGCAGGATCTGAATGCCGTAGTGAAGGTCGAGTAACCGTAAAATCAGCAGAGACGGGCCGATAACGATTGAGATCGAGAACAGCCCGAGCGCCAATTTTTTCTTGTCATAGCCGCGCGCGAGCGGGCCGGCAAACGCACTGATGATCAGGGCGCCGCCCATTGCCACGATGGGGAATATTGCGACGTCGGCAGGCTTCCAATCCCAGAAATAGGTGTTCCAGTAGAACTCCAACCCGATGGTGAGTCCAACAAATAAACTGAACACAACACCGGTCCAAAAAAGACTTAACCAAGACGTATGGTTAAGTGTCGAAAATATATCCCGAAACATCGCTCGAGCACTGCTTGGTAGCGATGCCTTAGGTGCTTCGAGGTTCGGGATTTCTCGTGCCGTGGCGAAGGCGAAAAAGAACCCGACGACTACGATCGTGAGTGCGCCCCACATGGCCAAGGCATGGTAGGCACTGAGATTTTGATACGAATCTCCAAGGGCATTGAGAAATAGGTAGGCCGTGATCGGGCCCGCAATCCAGCCAAACATGCTGTTGAAACCGTGGAGTTGATTGCGCTGTTCGTAATCCTTGCTGATTTCTGCACCGAGTGCTTCGCGCGGAACTTGGTAAAAGGTCCAAGCGATGCGGACGCCGATGGTGAGTGTCAGTAATTGGACAAACAATGCCAGTTGGGATTCGCTCTGATCGACGGTTAACAACAAGAAGAAAAAAAGAGCTGATGGGATGATGCTTAAGAATATGTACGGGTGGCGCCGGCCCCATCGTGACTTGGTGTAATCGGAAAGATAGCCAAGGATGGGATCGGTAAACCCATCGACGACCATGGCAATCGCGAGTGCGAGCGAAGCCCACCAGGCCTCGAGCCCGAGTACATCGTTGTAGAAATAAATGATCGGTGCCCCGAACAAGTATCCCTTGATGGAGATCGGGATTTGCCCAACGCCGTATGCAAGTAGTTGGGAAAATTTTGCTTTGGTTGCCACGAATTACTGCCTTATTGCGGTTGCCACTGACCTGCAGACAAAAGTTGCAAGACGTCTACGCCCAAATCGGTTGCTGAGTCTAACCTCAATCGATTGACGAAGGGTTAGGTGGTGCCCCTGGCGATGTCAGCAAGCCTTCCTTACGTATTTGCCTGCCACCAAGAAAAAAATGTAGGGCGCTCCAAATCGAGACAATGGCCAAGGCACTCAAGGCGTATCGGAGGCTATCTTCGCCGTACGTTGGTTGCAGGGTGTCACTGATTGCTCCAACCGCATAGGGACCAAGGCCGAGGCCGATGATGTTGCCGACGAATAGGTTGATTGAGGCCGCGACCGATCGCATTTCAATCGGCATTTGTGATTGCACCATGGCGAAGGTGGGGCCGATGAACACACCGCCGAGAATCGACGGAATCATGAACGCGATAAAACCTTGGAATGCTGAGTCACTAAAGTACGTGAGCAGGCTAAATGGAAGTGCCGCGACGATGGCGATCGCGGCGATCCAAGAGCGCCATGAGGGACCCCGGCTAATGCTCAAACGATCGGCGAAATACCCACCGAGAAACGTTCCCAGTGCGCCACCCCCACCAATCAGCAGCGCGAGCCATGTCCCTGCCATGCCCGTGCCAACGTCGTGAATGCGCACGAAATAGACCGGAATCCAAAGGACTACCGCGTAGCCCACAAAACTGGCCAAAGCACTGCCCAGAACAAAATGCAACACCACACGCTTCTTCACCATGGTTCGAAAAACGATGGGGAACGGTGGCGCCTGCCGCACCAACTCGCCTGGATCGGATTGCCCCCTGATCGGTTCACGCAGCGTAAATCGAACGACTAGGCCCAATATCAGTCCGGGAAGGCCGGCGATAACAAACGCCCAGCGCCAACCGATCCATTCGTTGACCCAACCCCCAAGAAGGAAACCGATCAAGATGCCGAAATTCACCCCGGTCGCGAAAATAGCCATGGCCGTGGTTCGGACATCCGGTTCGTAAAGGTCCGCGATGATTGAATGCGACGGCGGATTCGACCCCGCTTCTCCCACACCAACGAAGATCCTGGCGATGAGCAGCTGACCATAATTTGACGCGGCGCCGCAGATGGCAGTGGCCGCGCTCCACAGTGAAATTGATAGTGCGATGATATTTCGACGGTTGCCGCGATCGGCCCACATCGCCATCGGCATGCCAAGGGTTGCGTAGAACACCGCGAACATTAATCCGGTCATTAGCCCGAGCTGCGTGTCGGTCAGCGCCAGCGATTCCTTGATGGGCTGACCGAGAATACCCATGATCTGGCGGTCGACGTGGCTGGATGCGAACACCAGCACAAGGATGGCCAGCACGTAACGGCGCTCGCGTCGCGGCTCCGTCCCGCGTGTCATATGGGACGCTTCGTTGGCGATGCTTCCGGACACGTCGATACCAAGCGGCGCCTTATTGGCACGCGCATGCTGCTGCGATAGCGCACGTGTTCAGCGATTCAGCTTGATTCGGCGAAAGACGGCGGCGCAACGAACCCGCCGATCTCGTCACCGATTAGTCGAGCAAAGGCGATGGTTCGGTGATCACGGTACGGGGCGCTTGCTGCTTGGAGGCCGATGGGCAAACCGTCCTTCGAAGGTCCGGTAGGGAACACGGTGCTCGGTAAATACGCGTTGGTGATCAGTCCCGCCCAGAATACCTGCGTGAAATAATCTTGTTCGTTGCCGTCGACATCAATGGTGCGTTCACCGAAAGGTCGATGGTCGTGGGGAAACGCGGGAACCGCCATTTGGGGGCAAACGAGGATGTCCCAATCCTGGAAAAATTCGACCCATGCATGCCGCAGACGTTCGCGGACAACGTTGTGACGTAACCAATCGCGATGGGAAAGCACACGTGCACGGTACTCGACCGCGGCGCGTGAGGTGTCGCCGGGATCCAATGAATCGGCAAAGTCCCGCGCGCGAGAATATTCGTCATCGGCAATGCCGGCCGACATGACTGAAGTGAGTAGGCTTTGGTAGGCGATGTGAGCGCGCTTGACGTCGAAATTGGGTCGAGCCGTATCGGACACGGTTCCGCCTAACCGTTCAACCGCCTCCCCCACCATGGCGACCCGCGACTCGGTTTCCGCCGAGACGGGTGCAAGGTCGTCGCTCGGCCATAGTGCGACTCGCATACCTTTGATTGACGTGATGTCGGACGACGGTAGGTTTAACGCCCAGCCGACCGCCTCTCGGCCGACGGGTCCTGCCATAATGTTGAGTGCGGTGGCGAGATCCTCGGCGCTGCGTGCGAGTGGTCCGCACACGGCGAGATCCGGCTCCGGACTGTTTTCAGCAAGTTCGTGACCTTGCATCGGGATAATTCCCCACGTGGGTTTGTGGCCATAGACGCCGCAAAAGTGCGCGGGGTTTCGAATGGAGCTGCCGATATCGGAACCGGCTTCCAGGGCGGTAAAACCGGCCGCGAGTGCAGCTGCACTACCCCCCGATGAACCTCCGGGCGTGCGTGATGGATCCCAAGGATTTCCCGTCGTACCGTATATGGGGTTGTAGCTCTGAAAATCGGCAAGACTCACCGGCACGTTGGTTTTGCCAAGAAAATGTGCGCCGGCGGACTTAAACCGCTGGACCGCGAGCCCATCTTTTGTCGGCTTATTGTTGCGAAAATCTTCAAGGCCCCAAGTGGTCGGCGTATCGGCAATGACGTAGGACTCTTTGATGGTCATGGGGACGCCGTGCAATGGACCCCGGTTCTCGCCTCGTGCCAATGCGGCGTCTGCGGCGCGCGCGTCGTCAAGAGCGCGATCGAATATACGCACCACCACCGCGTTGATTTCTCCATCATGTTGTTCGATTCGATCGATATAGAGTTCCGTGAGCTCGAGTGAGCTGAACGTCTTCTTTTGAATACCCTTCGCCAAGTCTGTGGCCGATTGAAATGCGAGATCACTCATGTCCTACCTTCCTGTTATTGGCGTTTCGTCGTTTTTCGGGTCGACACCTACACTACCTGGGGCTTTGTGAAATAGGGTATCGAAACGTATGGTTGCCGAAACGGCCATTCGATTGCCGACCCCGAGAATAAACGAGAGAGCTTGGAATGGAACAGCGAAAATTTGGCAACACTGATCTCCAGTCATCGGCCATCGGCTTCGGGACGTGGGAGATGGGGACAACTCAGTACGGTGACATCGATATCAAACAAGCCGTTCGGGCGGTCGAAATGGCGGTTGATCACGGCATCACGCTGTTTGATACGGCCGAAGTGTACGGCCCATTCACATCGGAAGAGCTTCTGGCGCGAGGGCTAGGGGAGCATCGAAAAGATGTTGTGTTGGTAACCAAGGTGGGCTTTACCTATCACGACGATGCGGATCGACGGGGCAACGCCGCGGTTGCCGGTCGAGATGCCTCGTTAGCAAGTGTCACGCAACATACCGAAGCATGCCTGCGCCGTTTGCGCAGCGATTATGTGGATTTGATGTTGATCCATTGGCCTGACCACAAAACCGCGCACGAGGAGACGATGGGTGCGCTGGAATTGCTTAAGCAAGCCGGCAAGATTCGTCACTACGGTGTCTCGAATTACAACGTTGAGATGATGGCCGCGTGCCAATCCCACGGAAATTTGACGGCGAATCAGGTCGGTTACCACATGTTCGATCGACGCATGGAAGCTGAGGTGCTTCCCTATTGTCAGCGGGAGGGCATTGGTTATATGGCATACGGAAGCCTAGGTTTTGGTCTTCTTACTGGGGCAATGTCTCCGGAAACCGAGTTTGTCGATTGGGATTGGCGGAGCAGTGGTAAAGCGTTTGGGCTTCCACTTTTTGAAAAGGAGCACTTCGAGAAAGAACTTCGTGTGGTTGAACGATTGCGTGTCTTCGCCGCGGATCACGGTCGATCGGTACCGCAGTTGGCGATTGCATGGCTCCTGGGGCACGACGCAGTAACGGTCGGCCTGGTGGGGATGCGTAATGAGCAAGAACTGGTCGAGAACGTAGCGGCAACCGACTGGCGGTTAACCGCGTCGGAGCGCGAAGAGATTGACTCGTTTTTCACCGATGAAGACGTGCCGACGTACATCGATGCGGAGCAAGCGACCTGAAGCGATGCGATGGCCAGATCCCATGCGCGCGGGGGGACGAGATTTATTCGAGGAAGGTGAATACCCATGGCTGAGCCCAACATTTTATTTCTGATGACGGACCAACAGCGCTGGGACGCAATGAGTTGCAGTGGGGACTGGGTGAAGACACCTAATTTGGATCGAATCGCAGCAGAAGGTGTGCGTTTTACACGCTGCATCACCACGACACCGATATGTATACCCGCGAGGGTGACGCTCGCGACCGGTCGCTATCCGCATAACAATTCAGTATGGAACAACGTGGATTACACGCTGCCACCCAATGGTCCGAGTTGGATGCGGGTCGTCAGGGATTGTGGTTACCGGACGAGTTTGTTTGGTAAAACCCATTTGCACCCGCATCAGGGCGACTTGCGTGAGAAGGAACACCTGCTACACGCGTATGGACTTGATGATGTGGATGAAATTGGTGGACCTCGCGCCAGCGCCGTCGTGATGAGTCACATGACAGCAGGGTGGTCTGATCGGGGGCTTTTGGACGGTTACAGAGCAGACTTTCAAGAACGTTTCGCGAATAAACCCCACGTCGTAAGACCGTCGACGCTGCCACTCGACGAATACGCTGACGTCTACGTCGGTCAGCAAGCGAAACGGTATCTCGAGTCGTACGAACGGGACGAGCCCTGGTTTTGTTGGGTTAGCTTTGGAGGACCACACGAGCCGTGGGATGCACCGGAGCCGTATGCCAGCATGTATGAGCCAACCGAGATGCCCGATCCGGTGATCCGTCCCAAGGACGATCATCCTCGGCCTCAAGGCTGGTTAGATTTTCATATGAATCAGAATACGCCGGAGCTTGAGTCGTCCGATGCAGCGGCCATGCGTGCCAATTACGCCGGTAATGTCAGTCTCATCGACGACCAGATTGGTGAGATCCTTGATGTTGTTGAAGGCCGTGGCGAATTAGCAAATACCGTTATTGCGTTCACGTCCGACCACGGCGAAATGAACGGCGATTGGGGCCTCATCTACAAGATGAATTTTTTAGACGGGGCGCTGCGTGTTCCCATGATCGTACGTACGCCAGCGACCGTAGCTTCTGGAGGTGGTATCGAGAACGACGACTTGGTTGAGAACATGGACCTCGGCCCGACGGTCGTGGATCTAGCCGGCGGCGTGCTCGAACACCGCCATTTCGGAAGGTCCTTGGTTCCAGCCTTAGCTGGTGAACGTAACAGCAAACCGCACCGTAATGACGCCTTATCTGAGTTTCGAGGTGAGTTCATGTTGATGGCAGATCATTGGAAAATGGCCGTGAATCGAGATGGTGAGACGTACCTTTTGTTCGATCGTGACGACGATCCTGACGAGACGAATAACTTGGCGGGGCTTGCCGAATACGGCGCGGTCGAAGACGAACTTCGTCTCAGATTGCTTGAACGAATTTCGAAAACGCAGCTGAAACAGCCGTAATCTAAATAGCTAATGCATTTGATCGAGATGTTGGAACGCGGTATTTGTTTAGCCGATCACTTCTGATATACCGGCATCATCGACGACGGGAACAACTTCAAACGAAATCGAATGTGTCCAGTCCTGCATCCACTTGGCCACGGCAATCGGGTCGTCGGATTCAGCGAGGATAAATCCTCGCAAGCCCTCGATCGCGTGGTAGCGTCCCAGCATGGCGACGCCGTCACCGGGCAGGCCTCCCGTCTCCTTGAATTGAGCTTGAATCTCATTCCGGCTTTCTGGGGCAAAGTCGTACGTGATGTGAAACTTCATTGCTGTTTACTTTTTATCGATAGATGGAATTTATGCTGGCGCAATGGCGTGTATATGTACATGGTCGATCGTCAAAAAACCGTTTGAAGCCGCGTCTTGTGAAGAAGGCGACATCATCTTAGGGTAAGGGAGAATGTAGCGGACCACTCACTTAACGGACAGCGATAAATGGATCAATCGCAAACTGACGCCGCGGCGACATACTGGGAGCAGATGATGGGGCTTGTAGTCGAATACAGCCCGTCCGTCGTTTTTGCAGTCGTCCTACTTTTCGTCGGTCTTTGGACTGCGAATCGCGTTGCGAACGCTCTGCAAGGCGCGATGGAAGGTAAGGAACTCACCCCATCGCTTGTAGGATTTCTTACAAATCTATTCCGCATCTTATTGAAAACACTAATAATAATTAGTGTTGCTTCAATGGTCGGAATCGAAACAACGTCTTTTATTGCGGTTCTTGGAGCTGCTGGTTTGGCAATCGGACTTGCGCTTCAAGGGAGCCTTTCTAATTTTGCAGGTGGGGTATTGATTGTTATTTTTAAGTACTACAAGGTCGGGGATGACATCAAAACGCAGGGCATTTCTGGGAAGGTGACCGAGATCCACCCGTTTTACACCAAGCTTCTGACAGAAGATGGCTAAGAGGTCATTCTTCCGAACGGTCAAGTTTCAAACGGCATCATTACGCGGCAACCTCGGGGAGGCGCGTAGGTATTGCATTTGGTAGTGCGGCCAACTTGTGTTGGGTAGCGATATACGCGATCGACTAATCACAAGCGAAAAATAGACGAGCATGCGCAATTGATTTCGAACGCTGGGCCAGACGAGGGGCATTAAGGTGGCTCGTCACGTAGTCGTTGTTACAAGTTCGCGTGCCGACTACGGCCATCTCTTTTGGCCGATGAAAGACATCGAATCGAGTTCAAGTCTTCGCCTAAGTATTGTCGTGATGGGTGCGCATTTATCCCCGCGATTCGGAGCCACGGTGGATTCTATTGAACACGATGGCTTTGAAATCGCTGCACGAGTCGACTGTCTTGATCCAGACGATTCTGATCGGGGAATGGCTCGGACTATCGGAGTAGCGACAACCCGGCTCACCGAGATATTTGCTCAACTTCGACCAGACATTCTTTTGTTGATTGCCGATCGATACGAAATGCTCGCACCTGCATCCGTTGCGCTCGCACTTCGGATACCCATTGCCCATATCGAAGGTGGCGATGTGAGCGAAGGAGCCATCGACGATGCTGTCCGGAACGCACTTACTAAGATGTCGCATCTTCATTTTTCCCCAACCGAAGTCGCACGCAACCGCGTTATCGCGATGGGTGAGGAGCAATGGCGTGTGGTATGGACTGGAGTGCCTTCTCTCGATCATTTGAGGCGGAGTATTCGCCCCGGTCGTCTTCTGTTAGAGGAAACAATCGGGCAACAATTGTCAGAACGGCTATGCGTCGTGGCATATCACCCGGTCACGTTGCATCGGGACACTACATCCGAATTAGGCGCACTTTTTGCTGCCCTCGAGTCGTGGAGACATCAAATGATTTTCTGCTTTCCGAACGCGGATGCAGGTAGCTCTGAAATTGTGCGAAGAGCGGAAACTTTTTGCGCTCAGCGAGAGAACGCACACCTTTACGTTAATTTAGATCATGTAATGTACTGGGCGCTGCTCGAGCATGCCGAACTTATGGTTGGGAACTCGTCGAGCGGAATCATGGAAACACCCAGCCTTATCCTTCCGGCCGTCGATGTCGGCGACCGCCAACAAGGACGGACGCGTGCCGATAACGTTATTCATGCGCCTGCTACGACCGATGCCATTGCTGCAGCAATGCGCCGGGTGACCGCGCCCGGGTTTAAGGCGTCGTTGAAAGGCTTAGTGAACCCGTACGGCGATGGTCAAGCCAGCGGACGTGTTGTCAGGTCTTTGACAGACGCACCCAGTAGCGAGGTGCTCTTACACAAACGTGCGCTCAAGCTCAATGCCAGTGGCACGAAATTCGTTCAAATTCATGAAGATTCCACTCGCCCGTTCTGAGATTAGTGCGGACGAAGCTGCGGCGATCGCGCGCGTGATCGATAGCGGACGACTTGCGTCAGGACCGGAAATCGCCGCGTTTGAAGAAGAATTTGCAATATGGCTTAACGTTAACGCGGCGGTCGCAATGAATTCCGGAACGTCGGCTTTGATTGCCGCATTGCGTGCAGTTGGTGTGAGACCAGGCGATGAAGTTATTGTTCCTGCGCTTACGTTCGTTGCGACCGCGAATGCGGTTCTAACTTGCGGTGCACGGCCGGTGCTTGTTGATGTACTGCCGGACTCATGGAACCTTGACCCAGGCGCTGTCGCCCCCGCCATTGGAGAACACACGCGAGCCATCATCGCGGTCCATCTCTTTGGACTAGTAGCCCCGATGGGCGAGCTACAGGTGCTTGCTCGAAAAGCGAACGTGGCGCTGGTCGAAGACGCTTGCGAAGCGATCGGTTCGACCTACGGTTCTCAACCCGTTGGCGGATTGTCCGATGTGGGTGTTTTCGGGTTTTATCCGAATAAGGTACTGACCACGGGCGAGGGCGGAATGGTGGTGTCAACGGATGCGAGTGTCGTTGAGAGAGCCCGCGCGATTGCAAATCAAGGGTTCGGGTCAAGCAGTCGATTGCTAGACGGAGCGATCCCGGGTTACTCGTTTCGCATGAACGAGTTTGGAGCTGCTTTGGGCCGGGCGCAGTTAACTAGCATAGATCGCCGGCTTAGTGAACGTGAACGGGTGGCGGCAAAATACGTCGATGCATTGGGTTCGATAGCCGGGCTGACGATGCCAGTGCTTGATCCCGGGAGTCGTCGCGGATGGTTTACCTTTCCGATGTTGCTACCGCGGGAGATAGATCGTGCCCGCGTCATGGTCGTACTGGATGGCGTCGGGATTGAGACAGCCGATTATTTCCCGGCGCTACATAACTTGACCGGTTACGGTGATTGTTGCGTTCAACGAAGCCCGCTGGATACCTCGGAAGATATTGGCCGACGTCTTCTATGCCTGCCCTTGTGGGAAGGCCTTGATGATCGAAAGATCGAAACGGTGGTGGTGGAACTTTGCAAAGCGATCTCATACTGAGTCCAGAAGAGGGACGTCAAAGTGCCTGCACACTGCGACCGAGTTTGAAATACCCGTTGGTGTAGTATCGCCCATTCTTGGTATTGGAGAACTTCGATTTGAAGCTTCAGAAAATCGGATTATTTTTTACGACGCTGTTGTTTGGTGCAACGACGTCAGCAGCACCTGAAGTAGGCGATTTCGCTCCCGACTGGACGCTTCCCGGGTCGGACGGAAACGAATATCGGCTTTCAGATTTTCTCGGGAAACACGTGGTGATCGCGTTTTTTCCTAAGGCTTATACCCGCGGCTGAACTCTCGAATGCAAGGCGCTGCGTGACAGTGACCGAGAAATTCGTGAGTACGATGTCGTTTATTTTATGGCAAGCACTGACTCGGTCGAAGACAACCGAGGATTCGCTGAGAAGAATCAAGCGAGTTTCCCGATCCTATCGGATCCGAGTAAAGAGATGTGCGATTCCTATGGCGTGCTGTATCCGATCGGAATGGCTAAACGGTGGACCTTTTATATCGATACAGAAGGCGTCATCCAAAAAATAGATCGCATGGTTAAACCTCTTACCGCGGGCACAAGTCTGGTACAGAATCTAGAGGAGCTGGGTGTTCCGCATGCGCGTTAGTGTGTTTTATTTCGTAAAATGAAACAGGTCGTTTGGGTCATGGCGATTGCTTTTCTTTGGGTGTTAACGTTGTGGAACGATCAAACCTCCGCGGAGGTTACGTTTGGGGTGGGCGGTACGGCGCATTGTGAAGATGTCGCCCGGACCATGAGTCGAAATTGGTTTGATGTGAAACACATTTTTTCTGAAGGTGTTGGTAGCAAGCGGCCTCGTCCAAAAGATTTTCAATGTATTTCTCCACAATACGTGTACAACCTGCTACCACGCTCGTTACCGACACTTTCAAATAAATTGTTGTGTTTCAAGGAAAGAGAAATTGCCGCGTGTTGTGATCCACAGATGCGTGCGTGCGCGACCTTGTGAAGGATATGGAAATTGTGGTTTTTGCGTGACTGCGAGGTAAAATGCAGGAACGATGAGCCATGAATTGGCGGGATAATTATGAAGATTTTGTCAAGAACCGCACTCCTGTTATTGCTTTCTTTACCGATGTCCGCGCTCGCAGATACAGCGAGTGCTCTGGCTAACGCCCCGAGCGTCACCTCGCAGGAAATCTATGCGGCACAGAATAAAGGCTTGAGCTTGTACGGTAGTAAAGATTATCAAGAAGCGGGTCCGTACCTTATGAAGGCCGCGCAGTATGGACTCAAAAATGCACAGGCCACGCTCGGCTTGATGCATCTTACGGGGAGTGGAGTTGAGCGTAGTGCCCAGTTAGGGATTGGTTGGCTGGGGGTGGCAGCGGACGGGAAAGCGGCGCTTCGCATCAAGAAAACGTACAGAGATGCGATTGAGTCGATTCCCAGGGAATATCGTCCCGAATTCGACAAAATCGTGAATGCGTTTATCTCGCAATATGGGACCAAGGTGCATGGTGTACGCTGCGAGGGCTATAAGCCAGTCGGCACCAACGTCAAGCAATACAAGTGCCATTTCTCTGATTCGAGATACGGCGATCAAATTGAGGATCCGTTTACAACGATCGGTCACCTGGGTACAGGCGGAAGCGACGTTGGAAGCATTTACGGGAGCAGCGGTAGCTCGAGCGGCGCGGCATCTCAGCAGAGCGGTTTTACTGGTGGTGGAGGTCGTCGCTAAGACCACTCACGGTTTGGCTGCTTTGCCCACCGCGCTAGTCTTATGACTGGCTCCGAAGCATAACGTCGAACGACCGGGACCTGCACGATTACTGCATGGTGATGGCTTTTTGGAACGCGGGTCGAGCTTGGATACGATCGACATAACCTTTGATGTTCTGCATTTCTTCTGTCACGCAGCCCAGTCGATTACTCATAAACACCGCATGACCAAGCATGATATCGGCACCAGAAAATTCCCCGATGAGATAGTCCTTCCCATCGAGTGCGTCGTCGATCGGTTGTAGCGCCTTCGTAAGTAACCGTTGCGCTTGTTCCAAGGCTTCCTTGTTTTGCCGTTCTGGCGGCAGCAGGACCGTTTGCACAACGATGGTATTGACCGGCGGCATCACCATGCCCTCGCAGTAGTGGAACCACTGCAAATATGCGGGGAACTCAGGGGCATCGGCCGAAGGTTTTAGACCGCCGTCCGTGTGCCTCGCAAATACATATTCAACGATCGCCCCTGACTCGTAAATTGATACGTCATCGTCATCGAGGACGGGGACTCTGCCCAGAGGGTGTCGCGCGCGGTGCTCATCCGATTTCAAATCTTTGGGGTGGAACGCCATCTTGTTAATGTCGTAGGGCAGCCCTAGCTCTTCCAATAGCCAGACGATACGTCCCGCACGCGAATTTGGTGCGAAGTGCAGTTTCAACATGTGTTGCCTCCAGGAATTACGTTCATATCAATGTTGCATGTTTCATGTTCTAAGCCTCGCCCGCTTCCTCGAGCGCTTTCTGCCTGTCTGCGCTCGCTCGGAACAATACGTAACCAAGAATACGTTGGCTCTGCTCGGCTGTGATCATATCGCCCCGGCCCCCCATGCCCAGTTTTTCTAGCGCGCCTTCAAGAACAATGTCATCCCAATCCGCCCGGACCGACGCATCGATAAAACGTAAATCCGGCATCACGCCAAAACTTTTTGCTTGGCCCCCGTGACAGGCGGCACAGAAATTGTGGTAAAGCACGCTCCCACGACGTACCTCGTTTCGGTTATTGGTCAATAAGGGCTGCTCCGGCGGAATTTGTTCACGAATGGGAGGTTCTTCCAATTTGTCGGTCCCACCAAGGGTGAACACCAACAGCTGAGGGTGATTTCCATAAGTATCCGTTGCGGTGCCGGATTCCTTGCCGATAAAACTCTCGGCGCCACCCGAGCCTGTCAGGATTGCCACGTACTGGGTGCCGTCAATGGCGTACGTAATTGGCGGAGCGATGATGGACGTATAGGTGTTAAACCCCCAGAGCCTTTCACCGGATTCCTTGTCGTAGGCGTAGACATACCCCATGCCTTCGCCTTGGAATACCAGACCTCCGGCCGTTGCAACAACACCACCGTTCCACCAATGATCAAGCTGATTTTGCCATTTGACTTCCCCTGTGAGGGGATCAAAAGCCGTTAAATACCCGTCTGCTGCCGGCGACGTCATTCCTTCAATGATGTCAGCGGTTTCATAATCGGTACCCAAATTCATCTCCCCGACTCGCCACTTGTAGATCCCGGTTTTCTGGAAATTTGGGTCGAGCTTGAAGTACCACGCAAAATCGTGTGTGCCCATATAAACCACGTGGGTTTCGGGATCGACGCTCATGGCCTGCCAGTTGTGGGCACCTAATGGTCCCGGTAAAATCCACTTGGCTTCTTTGTCCCAGTTGCCCGATTCAAGCTCGACAGGGCGGCCGGTTTCCATATCAACGTGCGACGCCCAAGTGACTGTCGCGAATGGATGCGCACGCAATAACTCCCCGTTGGTCCGATCGATGACGTAGAAAAAGCCATTCTTGGGTGCCTGCATAATCACTTTACGCATCGCGCCATCGACTTCGAGATCAACGAGAGCCATGTCCTGTACCGAAGTGAAATCCCAGTTATCTCCGGGGACCTGTTGGTAATACCAAATCATGCGTCCGGTATTGGCATCGACTGCCACGATAGAAGCCGCGAAGAGATTGTCGCCGCCGCCTGGACTTCGAATGATCCGTGCCCAAGGCGCCGCGTTGCCCATGCCGAGATAGACTTGGCCAAGTTCGGCATCATAGACAATGGAGCTCCATACGTTTCCGCCACCACCATATTTCCACCATTCACCGCCTTTCCAGGTCGTCGCGGCTAGTTCCATTTCGGGATGTTCGAACGGCAAGGAGGGATCGCCAGGAACCGACCAGAAACGCCATAGTTGCTTTCCAGTTGTGGCATCGTACGCGGTGGTATAACCGCGTGTTCCCCATTCGGCTCCACCGTTACCTATGAAGATCTTGCCTCCACCGATTCGTGGAGCGCCGGTAATAAAGTAGGGAATACTACGATCAGCAATGGTATCCACCTTCCAGATTTTCCTGCCGGTGGAGGCATCGAGGGAAATGAGGTATCCGTCGAGCGTCGCCACAATGACTCGACCAAGATACACGGCGATACCTCTGCTGAAGGGTGCCCAGATGGTCCCGATCCTTTGTCGATCAACTTTGGGATCAAAGACCCACTGGGTCTCTCCCGTGACAGCATCCACTGCATAAACGATATTCCATGCGGTCGGATAAATAATTAGGTCGTCTACAACCAATGGCGTGGCTTCCTG
>JAYGFA010000061.1:0-37364 GCA_046582115.1 Pseudomonadales bacterium
CAGTTCTCTCATCATTTTAGCGGCGGGACCCTTGATGGCTTTCCCGCCAACGATGGGTGATACCGCTACGACGGGCATTTCCGTCTGTTTTATCGAGCCTTTCATTCCGGGAATCGCGAGGATTGGGTCGATGGACACAAACGGGTTAGAAGGACAGATGATTAGGCCGTCGAACTCGGCAAAATTGATGACAGGATTGACCCGTGCGTTGGCAACGCCTCGGAACTCAAATCCAGAAACTCTTGGTTTGCAGCGATCACGGACGAAGTAATGCTGAAACGGAAGGGCGCCGCCGGATGTGTTGACGAATGTCTGCACCGGGTCATCGCTCATTGGTAGGATTTGGTGTCGAATTCCAAGCTTGCTGGCGATTTCGCGGGTTGTTTCCGTGAGAGTTAAGCCTGCGGCAAGTCGCTCGCGGCGATAGACGTGCAACGCTAGGTCACGATCACCAAGGCGAAACCAAGTCTCTTCATCAAGATCCTTGAGAGCATCCATAAAATGCCAGCTTTCATCTTCGGTACCCCAGCCGGTGTCCTGGTTGGACTGCCCGGCGAGCGTATACGTCAGCGTGTCGACGTCCGGTGAAATATGAAAACCGAGATAGTGGAAATCGTCGCCAGTATTTACCACGAAAGTCAGTTCATCGGCTCCGACAACGTGTGACAAGCCGAGTGCTAGCTTGGCACCGCCCACGCCACCAGTGAACGCCAGATACTTCAACGAAATAGGTCTTCTTCAATGGGTCGGTTAATAATCGCGGCAGTTTGTTCACTCGGTTCGTAATCGAATCCTCGTACGATAGCTACGGGAATTCGCTCTGTCGTCTCACCCATGACCAACGTCGCAGCGCTCGCAATACCGTCTGCCCGGTTGATCAGTGTTACTTTTAGCTCGCGACCATACAGGTCGGTTCCTCCGCGGTGATCGTCGAGCACGGTGAAACCGGAAGCACCTATCGCAATACCGGTCGTGCCGATGCGCCAAGGTCGATTGCCAGAATCTGAGATAAGGACGCCGATCTCCTTGCCCGAGCGATGGCTAATCGCATCACGAAGGCTCTTGGCACTGGCGTCCGGGTCGAGGGGTAAGAGCAGGGCTACGTCACCATCACCATGGTCAATGTTCGATTGATCGACGCCGGCATGGGCACCGACGTGGCCGAGTCGATGCCTCATAATCATCACACCAGGCTTGTGGCGGACGACAGCTTCCGATTCGCGCAGTATAAGTTCCACCAAGCGCGGGTCTTTCTCGGTTTCTCCGGCGAGTTTCATGGCTTCGTCGGAGGGTGTGATGGTCGCGAGCGACACCAGACGCCCCTCGGCCTTAGAGACGATCTTTTGAGCGACGACAAGCACGTCGCCATGTTCGAAAGTCTGTCGGTTGGTATTGAGTTGGTTGGTTATCAGCCGTGCCAAATCGTCTCCCTCGTGGATCATCGGGAGCCCCGATACTGGCAGCACACGCAATTCCATGAAATCAGTGCTCCGATTGCCCAACAATCTGAAGACCGGAATGCGAAATGTCGTGACGCCGATTGATTTGGATCAGGACACTGGTCAGGGCCTCAGCTGCGACCGAGTTTTCGATAGGACCCGCGTGCCAGCCGGTCATGCCCGCTTGTTCTACGAGTTGTATCACTTTGTCTCGGGCCGAACGTTTATTCCCGGCGACGAGGACGTCGCACGCGATCGCGACGTCTTCTTTCAACAAATGTGCCGCTACGTTTTGGAATGCCGTGACGACCTGGACACCGTCACCGAGAAAGTCTTGGGCTCGTTTTCCCGCGCTGCCTTCCGCGGGGAGTTGCACCGTACCGACTTTGGGTGGCACCAGGGGCACGGTAACATCAATTAGGATTTTACCGACAAGTCCAGACTTAACCGTTTCAAGGGTCGATAACTGATGTTCTGCCGGCACCGTGAGTACGACGATGTCGCCCGCGGTCGCCGCATCCGGATTCTCCATAGCCGCAGCCGGCGTTGTGGGGCTGGTCTTCTCAAGGTCCGCAACAGCGGCTTGTGCTTTCGCTAATGTGCGCGAGCCAATAATAATTTTGTAGCCCGCGTTCGACCAACGAATAGCAAGGCCGGTGCCGAGATCACCGGTACCTCCAAGGATCGCGATGGTTTCGTTAGCCAACGTAATTCACCTGTTTGAGAAAGCGCGGAATTATCTGCTTTTTCGCTTTGTTGATGCTAGACCCGTGCGCGTAAGAAATGGTTGACGCTTAATAATCAAGATATTGCCGTTGAAAGATCTTGAATCGGCCGGAGTCACGCGACAGGATTACGGTTCGCACAACCCCGGGGGTGAAATGCAAATTGGTGTGATGATTGGGGCGGATGGGGCCGCTAATACCATTGACGGCGTGGTGAACTTCGCCAAAAACGTCGAAGCAAAAGGCTTACATAACGTTTGGATGGCCAATATTTTTGGTTTCGATGCGATTTCGATATTATCGATTGTGGGTCGCGAAACGCAGCGGATCGGTCTAGGGACGGCGGTTACGCCAACCTATCCACGGCACCCGACGGCGCTTGCGCAACAGGCAATGACTGCCGCTGCGGCGACGGGAAACCGTTTCACGCTAGGTATTGGGCTTTCGCACAAGATCGTCATCGAGAACATGCTCGGATTTTCCTATGATCGACCGGCGGCCCATATGCGTGAATACCTCAAGGTACTCATGCCCTTGTTGTCAGGGGAATCCGTGACCTACCAAGGCGAGCAATACCAAGTGGGTGGCGTGCAGCTGTCGATTCCCGGGGCAGACCCGGTGCCGACGGTGATCGCTGCACTAGGACCGCTGATGCTTAAAATCGCTGGCGAACATACGGACGGGACCAATACCTGGATGGTCGGTCCGAAAACGATGGAAGAGCACATCGTTGCCCGTCTAAGCCGAGCGGCGCGAGAGGCAGGTCGTCCGTCACCGCGGGTGGTGGGAGGTGTGCCCGTCATTCTCACGCATAACGTCGACGAGGCGCGACAGCGTATCGCCGGCGGATTGGCAATGTACGGGCAATTGCCGTCCTATCGCGCCATGCTGGATCGCGAAGGTGTGGATGGACCAGCCGACATCGCCATCGTGGGTGATGAAAATGCGCTCCGTGGCGAGATCGAGCGCTATCGGAATGCGGGCGTGACGGATTTTAACGCGGCGATCATGGGGGTAGAGGACGGCGCTTTTGATCGAACTTTGGATTTTCTAGCGAGTATGGCGTGAAGCGAAACACGAGCGTTTGATAAGCTAACTAGGCGGTAGCTTGTCGCGGTACTTACGGCCTTTGTAGTCAGGGTCAATTAAGGTCTTTGGGTGCCGCCCATCAACGTGACCCTTAAAGCCCGGATCGATCACGCTGTAGCCCAATAGGGCCTGGATTCTGGCGCTAAATGAAGCTGCCTTTGCCGGTGGCAATGCAAGCGACATGTTTTCTAGTTGCCTCATGTTTGGATCGCAATATTGGATCGTGATACCAAGACGGCACTGGGCTGATCCGTTGGCACCGCCGCGGTGTGACAGATTACCGGCGAAGAGGAGGACTGCGCCTGCAGTCATGTTGATCGCCATGCTCTCGCGTTCTTGCGGCGTGCGATCTTTCGACCAGTGGTGACTTCCGGGGATGACTTCGGTCGCCCCATTTTCGGAGGTGAAATCATCCAACGCCCATATGGTACTGACGCCCAGCATGACCCGTGGTTGTTGTATGGGGAGCGCGTTTCCACCGTCGTCGATATGGAAACGTTGACGGGTTTCGCCAGGATGTAAATTAATGGCGAGGGCAGCGGAAAGAAGATAGTTCTTGGGGAGTAACGCGTCGACGATCGCGAGTGTTTCGCGGTGCTCTACCATAGCAGCGATTACGGGCACTTTTGCAAGCAGTGCATAGACGCGCTCCGAACGGAGTCCCTCGAAATCGTTTCGGCCCATATGAGTACCTTGGAGCCACGGATCGAGTCCGCTTTGAATTGCGTTCCGTATACGCGGTGACAGGGCGTTTTCAATGACCGTAAAACCGTCGCGATGGATATTGTTGAGGGCTGTTTCTATACGCTTCTCGGGATCCATGTCTAGATCCTATGCTAACGTGCGGCGTTTTTCTAAGAGGGAATGAGAGTGAGAAATCTCAAGGGCAAACTAGCGTGGATTACCGGTGCAGGTACCGGGATTGGAGAGGGATCGGCCAAAGCATTGGCGCGACACGGCATGCGGGTGGTGTTGTCAGGGCGACGCCGTGAAATGCTCGAAGCTGTTGCTGAAAAAATCGAAGCAGACGTCGTCGTTGAACCTTTAGACGTGGCCGATCGTGATGCGGTGAGCGACGTTGCGGCTCGGATTTTGGTTGACCACGGACACATTGATACGCTCGTCCTTAGTGCGGGGATCAACGTCAAGAAACGTAATTGGCACAACGTTTCGTTAGATGACTGGGACGACGTTATACGCATTGACTTGGATGGCGCGTTTTATTGCACTAAGGCCATCTTGCCAGACATGATTGATAATGGCGGCGGACTTATCGTTAACATTTCTTCTTGGGCCGGGCGTCAGGTCAGCATCGTCACGGGACCTGCGTATACGGCTGCTAAACACGCGATGAATGCGATGAACGAAAGTCTGAATATGGAAGCAGGGCTTCACGGTGTACGTGCTTGTGCGATTTGCCCGGGCGAGGTTGCGACGCCGATTCTCGATAACCGACCGATACCCGTTAGCGACAAAGACCGGGCACAAATGGTCCAGTCCGATGATTGTGGAGACGTGGTGGCATTTATCGCCCAACTACCCGAACACGTGTGTATCAACGAGTTAACGATTAGTCCGACCTGGAATAGGGGCTACGTCGCCCAAGCACAACGTATGCTGCAATCAACCTGAGCCCTGCAAGAGATTGGACGCTGCTAGTTGAGCTCGGCAACTTTGGGCAAAACCTTCTCGACCAGTTGGCGCGTTTGGCCCAACATGTCTTCGGTTCCTGATGCGATGGGACGCAATATGAATTTGTGAACCCCCGCTTGTCGAAACTCATTGAGTAGTGCCATGATTTCTGAGGCACCGCCGATGGCAGTGAACTTGGAGGGGTCCTGACCCATGCGCCCGAAGAGAACTTTGTTATAACGCGTGATGATCGGCTCGTCTGATGAACCGAATCGAAATCCGAAACCAGCGCCAAAATGATCCTCATCAATGACGCGCCCAATTTCGATGGCCTTTTCCTTGATGGCCTCAATAACGGGGGCAACCTGATCGGCCGATTCGATTCCAGCTTGCCAGCCTGTTCCCCAACGCGCCGTACGTTCGATGGCTTTGGGCGACGAACCACCAACCCATAGCGGCAGCGGCTTCTGGATGGGTCTAGGTGCGATCGAAGCTTCCTCCAGTTGGTAATGGGCGCCCGTGAAAGACACGCTTTCTTCGGACCAGAGCCGTGAAAGGATCGCCAGCCCTTCGTCCATCCGTCTGCCTCGACCCTTAGTCGGTGTGCCTGTCGCAACGTAATCCCGCGACCGGCTACTGCCGATCCCGAACGCGGGCAACAGCCTGCCTTCCGAAAGAACGTCGATCGTCGCACACTGTTTTGCTGTGAGTACGGGATCGCGGAGCCCGAGACTGGCGACATTCATACCGAACTTGATTCGATTGGTACCACCCGCTAACGCTGCCATAACGCTCATGCATTCAAGGTTGGCGTCGGTGCTGATGATTCGATCAGACTGCCAGATCGAATCAACACCGCCGGAATCGCAGAGATCGACCCACTTCCAAAAACCCTTGGTGTCGTCAAAATTAAAGTTTGCGATACCAATTCCTGCGCTGACGGTCATAGCCGAACTCCTTGTTTTTGTGGATCGATCGCATCGCGTAGTTGATCACCTGCGACATTTAAAGCCAGTAGTGTCATGGCTAGAAACATAGCGGGAAAGATGAGTTGCCATGGAGCATGTAGTCGAGTCGCGCCATCAGCAATAAGGACGCCCCAGCTCGTCTGTGGCTCTTGAATACCAAGCCCCAAAAAGCTAATGAAACTTTCTGCAATGATGACTCCTGGAATCGTCAGTGTCGCATAAACGAAAGCGGGGCCCATTACATTGGGCACTATGTGCCTCGTTATGATCCAAAGGTTCGATACACCCAATGCCTTTGCAGCTTGGATGTACATCGCGTTTTTTACGACTAGGGTCTGTCCCCGGACAATTCGTGCTAGGTCTAACCAGGACACCGCACCGATCGCGATGAAAAGTAAATAGGGATTACGGCCGAAGAAAACGACTAAAAGGATGACTAAAAATATAAAAGGTAGGCCGTAAAGACCGTCGACGATCCGCATCATGACTTGGTCGACGCGCCCTCCCGCGAAGCCAGCAATTGCACCCCAGGGCAATCCAATGGCGAAACTCACGAGGGTGGCTAACAGGGCAATCGTTAAACTTACCCGTCCACCGGCCATTGTCCGGACAAGAAGATCACGGCCCGAACCGTCGGTTCCGAACCAATGCATCGACGAAGGGGGGACGTCCATCGCGTTATAATCAATATGGTCTTGTCCCCAGGGACTTAGCCACGGTCCGAGGAGCAAAACGACGGCAAGTAGAAGTAAGCACGCAATGGACCTTCGATGGCCTGGACGCAAGGCTGACCAGCTTAAGTCAGTCATTCGACGCCACCATGTCGCTACGGACTCTGGGGTCGAGTCGCCCATAAAGAAGATCGACCAAAAGGTTTAGTGCGAGGATTAATACGGCGTATACCAGGACCGTACCCATCACGAGCGTGTAGTCACGGTTGATCGCACCTTGAACAAAATACCGACCAAGGCCGGGTAACGAAAAGACTTCTTCGACAACCATAGAACCAGCAAGCAGCGCTGCTGCTGCGGGCCCACTAAAGGAAAGCACCGGCACCAAGGCGCTTGGTAACACGTGTTGAAAAACGAGCCTGCGACGAGACAGACCTTTTGATCGCGCGGTCGTCACGTGGGGTAGCGCGAGGGCCTCAAGGCAACCGATACGCGATAACCGGGCGAAGGCCGCTACGTAAGGGAGCGAAAGCGCGATGGCTGGTAACACGTAGTGCTGTGGGCTGGTGTAACCACCAGCGGGTAGCCAGGCTAAACCGACGGCGAAAATGAGGACGAGGACAGGGGCGACGATCAACGGCGGGAAAGCAAGGCCCAAGGTGGTAAGTCCGGAGAGAAATCGGTCTCGAAAGGTGTCGTGACCTAGGGCCGCGAAAGTCCCGAGTGACGTGCCGAGCAGGAGTGCAAGTAGAAACGCCGAAATTCCAACCCCAAGACTGATGGGTAAGCCTGCGGCTATAAGCTCGTTGACTGTGAAGTCTTTTTGCTTAAAAGACGGACCTAAATCGCCTCGTCCGACCATCCGTAGGTAGCGCCAGTATTGAACCGGAAGTGATTCGTCCAAGTGGTAGGATGCCAACAAGTTTTTTTCGATGGCGGGAGGTAGACGTCGTTCGCCGTCAAATGGGCCGCCTGGCGCTGCACGGATCAGGAAAAACGCGGTACTGACGACCAGCCACAAAGTGACCAAGGCAAAGGCAAGGCGGCGCAAGATAAATCGGGTCACGCGACGCTATTTCCAGTGAAGGTAGCGAGCCCCGTGAACATTCCGGGGATTAGTATGCCAGCCGAGGATTCGGGGATGTACTAGGCTGCGAATCATCACCGAGTACAGCGGAATAACGCCGAATTCCCGTAAGCCTTCAGTCTCCGCGCCCTTGAGTAAGGTCATCCTCGTTTTCAGGTCGGCGGTGCGTTTGGCTTGGTACATGAGTCGATCGTACTTGGGAGACATATAACGCCCGTAGTTCACATCGCCTATGTCGGACATGAGTAGTTCGAGGTAGTGCTCGGGATTGTTTTCGCCGAACCAGCCCGCCTGGGCGACCTGGAAGCTTCCCTGCCTGAGATCTGCAAAGTGCACGTTTAGCTCCGCGTGGTGGAGGCTTGTTTGAACGCCCACCGAAAGCCACATCGACGCAATTGCAATCTGGATTCGTTTGTTCTCGTCGCCGGTAAAGTAACGAAGGGTTAGTTTGAGCGGATTGTTTTGGGTAAAGCCAGCGGCGGTGAGCAGTTCGCGCGCAAGCGTCCTATCGGGTAGCTGAGTCGTCGCGGTCGGATAATTCGCAACCATCGAGGGCACGAGCCCGTAGCTAACTAACTCGCCACTTTCCAAGACCTTTTCAGTGAGAATGCGTCGGTCAATGGCGAGCGCGAGTGCTCTACGGATGCGTGTGTCATTGAACGGCGGTTCGGAAACGTTAAACACCAGGTACATGACCGAAAGCAAAGGAGATACGCGGACGTGGTCGGCCATGTTTTGTCGCAACCAACGAAGTTCGCCGGCAGGGAAATCGAGAATAACGTCGAGTTCGCCGGCCCGGTAACGGTGAAGCGCCGTCGTAGCATTTTGAATAGGGACGTAACGAACGCCGGGAAGGGCTACGTTCGAGGCGTCATAAAAGTGTTGATTTTTTACCAGTTCGACGAATCCTTGCGGTCGCCAATCTCCCAGGACAAACGCACCGTTTGTGACTATGTTTTCGGGTTTCACCCAGGCGTCACCGTAGGTCGTGATCGTCTGTGGTGGCACGGGATAAGCGGTGGGGTAGAGTAAACGCTCGGCGAAAAAGGGGAACGGTTTTTCTAACTCTATTTCGAGGCGATGGGTTGCAAGGGCCTTGACGCCCAGGGTGTTTAACGGCGCATTGCCCGAATTAATGGCTTCAGCGTTTTTGATGGGGTACATAAAAAACGCGAGGCTTGACGCTGTCTCGGGGTTCAGCAGACGTTGATACGAAAAGACGAAGTCTGCAGCAGTCACTGGTTCACCGTCGCTCCATCGCGCTTCGGGTCGCAGTTCGAACGTCCAAATCAAACCGTCGGGAGAAACTTCCCAAGAGGTAGCGGCTCCAGGAACGATTTGACCGGCCGCGTTCATGGTCGTTAGTCCGAGGTATAAGTCATTGAGGATGGTCTCCTCAAGTCTCAAGTTGTATTGATGAGGGTCGAGGGTTGCAGGTTCACCAATGTTCCCGATACGAATAAAATCAGCTAGGCCGTGTACGCAACACAACAGAGCCGAAAAAAGGAAAAAGACGCGCATTGCGAATACGATACGCAATGGTCGGGTGGCAAGCAAAACGGCACAATGCGCTTCCGCTGAGGTAAATTGAGTAACCTAGTACCACAACAGAGGCTACTGGTCGTCGGCGCACGTGGGTTGGTTGGCCAAGGCGTTCTCGCGGCCTACGAAGCGGACGCTGGTTGGTCCGTCACCGAGCTGTCACGCCACCGGTTGGATTTTCTCACCAGTGCGAGTCATGTATCGGTGGATCTGACGGATAGGATCCAGACGTTCGAGACATGGAGGTTTTTGGGCGCTATACCGTGTTCCGACCCCAGATCGTTTGTGGTCTGGCGTTGGGAACCCCGATGAACATGGCGGCGGCCATCGGCATATTTGCTGCAGTGTCGAAAGCCATGGGAGAACGGCTGCATTTGCCTGGGGGGCACGGTCTAGTCACTCAGACGACCGACGCGCGCCTGCTTGGTCGGGCGGTACGTTGGTATAGGGCTGAGCGCCGCCACGGTAACGAGACCTACAACATCACCAATGGAGACGAATTAATTTGGCGATCCGTATGGCCGTCCATCGCCTATGCTTTCGAGATGGAAGTTGGAGATGATCACCCGACCTGCCTTGCTGAAAAGATGCCGAGCTTGGCCTCCGTATGGGACGAACTGGTCCGGCGACATGGACTGTTGCCATACTCGATGGAACAGCTTGCCGGAAATTCCTGTCAGTTCGCCGGTGCGGTATTTGGGCTAGGAGGAGGTCAGAACACACTCCTTTCAACCATTAAGGCGCGAAAACATGGCTTCATCGAATGCATCGATACCGAAGACATGTTCCGGGAGCAGTGCGCAGCACGCCAAAGCGCGCGGATACTGCCAATTTGACGCTGTTGGTGGCAGATATTGGTGGCACTCGAGCGCGTTTCGCGCTGTATGACCAAGATCAGGTACAAGTCGTGCGGGAATTTCCGACTGCTGATCTCGACGGTACTAGTGCAACAACCATACTTAGCCGGGCATTTGCGGCGTTCGGGACGCGTGATGTCGCTGCGATCTGTCTCGCGATAGCAGGGCCCGTTATCGATGGTCGAACCTCGATGACGAATGTGAATCTGAGCTTCGATGAACGGGAGATTTCGAACGAGTTGGGTGTGCCTGTGGCAGTCATTAACGATATGGTGGCACTTGGTCACGCGCTCAATTCGGATCCGACGAGAATTGCGGAAGAGAAAGGAGAGGCAGGCAGGATTCGTTCTGATGAAACCCGTGCGGTCGTTTGTTCGGGTACCGGTCTTGGTATGGTCATTCTTCCAACTCGTTCGAACGGCCCCGGCGTAATACCCTCAGAAGGGGGTCACGCCCGTGTAGCAGCGGTCGACGCCTATGAACGCGAGTTGGTAGATGCGGCTGAACGCGAACTTGATGTTCAAGCGATTACCTGGGAACACTTCTTATCCGGTCCCGGACTCGTCAACCTGTACCGCGCCGTCGCTACATTGTGGGGAACGAAGGTTGAATTATTTGGGCCGAAGGACATTACCAAGCAAGGAATGTCGATCAGTGACCCCGTTTGTCATCGAACTCTCGAGACCTTCTGCGCGTTCCTTGGCACTTCGTGCGGTTCGCTGGCGTTAACCGTCCACGCTATTGGAGGTGTATACGTGGGCGGGACCGTTGTCGCATCGCTAGCGCCAATGTTAGGGGACAGCAGCTTTCGCCGTCGGTTTGTGGGCGTGGGCGCGCAGGCCGAAGTACTTCAATCCGTTCCAACCGTCTTCTTTGGCGAAGATTCGCTTGGGCTTGATGGAGCGGCCAAGTATGCGGCACTCACATTTTCTTCTGCCGAGAGACCCAACTCTGACTCGAGTCGTTCGGGACTTTTGTACAGGTAGTCCCTCGTTGTTGGGATTGATGCATTGTTAAAACCTAACTGAAGCTGGTAGACGACCAAACTTGAAACCTCGAATGAGGTTTGGGATGACAGCAGGTAAAACTCCCACATTCGGCAAAATCGTTCGCCTTTTTCGCGTGAAAATTCAGATCGGACTTCCTGAAACCGACGATTCCATTCCTTCAATGTCAACGCGTAGTGCTGTCGCCAGACCTCAATATCAGCGAACAAAAGCGGACTGCGTTCAATAGCGGTGCTGATCTCGGAGATTGCCGGGATGTAGCCGCCCGGAAAGATATGTCGCCGTATCCATGGATTGGTACGCACGGGTCGCCCGGTATGACCGATTGTATGAATCATCGCGACGCCGTTCTTTGAGAGGAGCTCACCTACCTTGTTGAAATAACCGTCGAAATTGCGCAGACCAACGTGTTCGAACATGCCGACAGAGACAACGGCATCGTATTTCCCCTGGTGGTTTCGATAATCTTCGAGAAGGAATTGGGCTTGGTTGTCTAAACCGCGCTGAACGGCTTCGTGTTTAGCCACACCAAGTTGCTCCTTCGACAACGTAAGTCCGGTGACGTGTACGTCTTCTTGCTCGGCGAGGTACAGAGCAAGACTTCCCCAGCCGCAGCCGATATCTAGCACCTTCTGACCGGGCTTGAGACATAGTTTTTTTCGGATGTGGTCGCTTTTCGCCGACTGAGCTTCTTCGAGCGATTGGTCCGGGGTACGAAAGTAAGCGCAGGAGTAGTGCATATCTGAGTCCAGGAACGCGCGAAAAAGAGACTCGTCGAGGTCGTAGTGATGACTCGCGTTCCGCATGCTCGCGTTGAGGTTATTCCACGACTGCAATATCGTCGCGTATGCCGCCGTCGGCCCTCGCCGAATTAGTCCATCCTCAAGGTTCGTTTGCAGGATGGTAAGTAACTGAGCGAGCTTTCCATCGTCGACATCCCAGCCTTGTTCAATATAGGTTTCGCCGAGGTTAAGGAGCGGATTACGAAGAATCTTAGACAGTACCCGCGAGTCATTGATTCTCCACACGACAGACGCTGGACCATTTCCATACGCGTGCACATCGCCGTTCGGGTGAACGAGTTTGAATGCCCCATGCTTGATGTTTTCACGAAGAAACTTGTCGTACATCCGCGTGCTCTCTCGTGCGTCTCGGCGATCGGGCTGATATCGTCAGCGTCCGAGGTCTAATAAGAATATCCTATTCTCGTCGCAGCCGGTTCACGACAAAATGCGGGTTCGATAACGTGCAAAAATTCGGACCCTAGCGATTCGAATGGTGGGATTTAGCAACGAGGGTGTGTACGAATGAGAGTCAGCATCGGGGTAGGCAGCGCGGCATCAGGGCAACAACGCGACTTTGATCATCAAGTCGACTATGTCGTGGAAGCTGAAAAGCTCGGCGTAGACGCCGTATGGTCGGCGGAGGCATGGGGGCAGGATGCTGTCGCACCGCTCGCGTACCTCGCCGCAAAAACTGAGCGCATCAAACTTGGTACCGGGATTATGCAAATTAGTGCGAGAACCCCGTCAATGACTGCCATGACTGCATTGACGATGGCTGCGCTTTCAAATGACCGTTTTTTGCTCGGTCTCGGCGTTTCGGGGCCGCAGGTGGTTGAGGGCCTTCAAGGCCGCCCATTTGAGGGTCCATTGACGCGATTACGTGAAACGATAGAAATTATTCGCCTCGCATTTCAAGGAGAAAAGCTCGCGTACCAAGGTAAATACCATACCTTGTCGCTTCCAGGTGGCGAGGGTAAAGCACTTCGTTTAGCACAGCCTGGTAATCAAGAAATACCCATCTACCTAGCCACCCTTGGGCCGAGGGCCTTGGAATTGACCGGTGAACTAGCGGACGGTTGGTTAGGGACATCCTTTACTCCTTCCCATGCGGATGCCCATCTAGATTTTATTTCACAAGGTGCGCAAACCCACGGTCGCTCGTTGGACGACATCGATATTCAAGCTGGAGGCACCGTGGCTTTTGAAGCGGATATGGACGGCGTGATGGATTCACTCAAAGCGGGAATGGCTTTTACGCTGGGGGCTATGGGGTCAGCTAAAACCAATTTTTATAACGATGCTTATAGGCGAGGCGGTTGGGAGGGTGTAGCAAAAGAAGTACAAGGGTTATGGGTCTCTGGTCGGCGCGATGAGGCAATCGGAAAAGTACCTGAGGAAATGGTCTTACAATCGAACTTAGTGGGTGACAAAAACGTAATACGAGAAAGACTCCAAGCATACAAGGACGCTGGCGTATCTACGCTCCGGGTTCAACCGGCGGGCCAGAGTTTAGATGCCAGACTCAAAACGTTAGGCGCGACGCTAGATCTAATCGACGGTCTAGACTGACAATCGTCTGAGCGCGTGCAAGACAAAGCAAAAATTCAGTTGGTGTACGGCCTGTATTTGGGTGTTGTCACGGCCGTTTTCGGTCTCTTTTTTGCGTACACCCAGCGATCCCGAGGAAATGCCTTCGTCGCATCTCACTGTCGTTTCCAGATCAGGACCTTTTGGATCGGACTCGTGTATTTGGGATTGTCGGCACTTTTAGTCGGGTTGCTTCCGGGTGGCAAGTTCTTGCTCCTTCTTCCCGCCCTCTGGTGGTTCATCCGATGTGTCAAAGGGATAATGGATACCGTTAACAGCGAATCCGTTCCGAATGAAGAGACCTGGCTTTTTTAGCGCGTCGACGCCGGAATAAATCGGAATTTCACGCCTGCGATCGACCTCGGCGCAAAATTTCTTGCCGTCGCGCGGCAATTATCTCCTTCGTTACGTGGTTCGCAGAATGAGATTGATTAGCGACAGCCTCGATGTCGAGCCCCTCGGCGAGGGTTGTGTTCCAGCCTCTATCCATAATGGCGAGCATCGCTTCGCGTGTGGTGCGGTCGGTACTTAGAATGTCCTGAGCTAACGCGCGTGCACTGGGGAGGAGGTCGTCAGGATCCACAACCCGATTGACAAGTCCCCAGTCGTACGCGGTCTGTGCGTCGAGAAAATTTCCAGAGAGGGAAAGCTCTTTGGCCCGGTTAATGCCCACCAGCCTTGGCAAGCGTTGGGACAGACCCCAACCAGGAACCACGCCTACCCTGGCGTGCGTATCGGCGAACCGAGCGTTGGTGGAAGCGATGAGAATGTCACACATCAAGGCGAGTTCGAAGCCGCCAGTTATCGCGAATCCGTTTACAGCCCCGATCAGGGGTACTTTCAGTAATGCCACAGCATCACTTAGTTCGATCACCGCGGTATCGGACGTTTTCCTGTCCGAACCTGTTTCGCCACCCAACTCCTTAAGGTCGAGACCCGCCGTAAAAGCTCGTCCTGCCCCTGTGAGAATGACGACTTCGCAGGTCTGGTCTTTGGCTAGGTTACGGAAAGTAGCGGTTAGTTCGGCGCGCAGATCAAGGGACAGGGCATTCATGACCTTGGGTCGGTTGAGCGTGACTTCCGCAATGGAATCGTCACGAATGCAAAGCACAAGGTCGCCGGTCATCGCAGTACTTGCGCCAATGTCATGTGTTTGACAATCATTCTAACGAGTTCCGGGATAACTGGCTCCGAGAGGTCATGGCCAAGCCTCGGAATAATTTCTAGGTGCCCGTTGCGGACGTTGTCGATGATGTCCTCACTTGCGGATGGATCGATTAAGGGGTCTGCCTGACCGTGAATCGCAAGTACCGGCATCGTTAGCTCGGTCAGCAATTCGGATCGATCCGGGGCTGTCAGGATGGCTGCCATTTGTCTTGCAGATCCTGAGGGTCGATGAGCACGGGCATGTGCGGTTTCGATGAATCGGGCAATTCCAAATTCAGAGGACGGATAGTAAGGTCCCGCATTGGTGTTAGCGGCATGAATTGATGCTGCAATCGCATCGTCATCCCCTCCAGACTGCAGCGACGTAGCCATTGCTGCGACCACGTTTTCTGATGGTTTTGGCAGGGTAGGATTACTGGTGGTTGCCATCAGCGATGTGAGCGTAAACACCCGGTTGGGATGGTTGATCGCGCACCATTGGGCAATTATTCCGCCCATGGAACAGCCGATGACGTGGGCGCCGGATTGCCCGAGATAGTCGAGCAGGTCGATTACGTCGTTGGCCATATCCTCTAGCGTGTAAGCCGGTTGGATAGATAGCGGATCAGACAACGCTGAGAATAGATCTTCGATGCTCGGAATCTCGGCATCGACCTCGTGGGAGAGTCCGACGTCTCGATGGTCAAATACGATGGCGCGGAAGCCCGATTCGACCAAAGCATCGATAAGCGCGTCGGGCCATTCGACCAGCTGGCAGCCCACGCCATGGATCAGCAAGACCGGTGGATTGGCGCGAGCGCCTTGTTGTTGGAAGTAAATCTCCCCAGAATGGGCGCTAAATAACGGCATTCGGATACTTTGATAACAAACCCGAAATTGTATCCTTCCCGAGTTGCTGTTTACAGATTCATCCGGCCGGCCCAACGAATGGCGAGCGCTTTAGTCCGATGCTTAAGCCAAGAATAGGGTGGCCCTGCGCGAGCGGTAGTGGACAACTCTCAGGTTATCGCCGTTAATGTGGGGCCATGAAACGAATAGCGTTCTTGCTTGCGTCGTTTGTCTTGAGTGGATGCGCGAGCATTGTTTCTTCGGTCACAGACTCTCTCGCCGAAGATCTTTCCACCGCGATACTCAATAACGACGATCTCGCTACCGTGAGAGACGGTGCTCCAGCCTTCCTGATCGTGCTTGACGCGCTTCTGACCTCTAACCCAGATAATCCAAATCTGTTGATGACGGCCGCGAGACTGAACGCCTCGTATGCGAGTGGATTTGTGTCCGACCATGCACGGCAAGGTAGGTTAACCGATAAAGCGATGGGTCTTTCGTTCCGTGCAGCCTGTCGCAGTATCGATTGGTTATGCGACGCGCGACGGATGCCGTTTCAGGAATTAGAAGACCAATTGCTTGGAGCGCGGAAAAAAGATGTACCGGGGATATATGCGTTTGCCAGCAGTTGGGCGGGCTGGATTCAGTCGCATAACGAGGATTGGGCTGCGATCGCAGAACTTGCCAGGGTGAAAGTGCTCATGGAGAAAGTTGTCGAACTTGATGCCGAGCATGATGAAGGGGCCGCGGTTATGTATCTCGGCGTTTTTGAGACGTTACTTCCACCGGCCATGGGCGGCCGACCCGAAGTCGGTCGCCGACATTTCGAACGGGCGATCGCAATCAGCGACGGCCGTTATCTCATGGCCAAGGTTCTATTTGCTGAAAAATACGCGCGGCTGGTTTTTGATCGGCAGTTACACGATACGCTTCTCACGGAAGTAATGAAGGCCGATCCGTACGGTGAAGCGCTAACGCTGATTAATTTGGTGGCTCAGGATCAGGCAGCCTCTTTGCTTAAAAGCGCAGATGAATATTTTTAGGCTCCTTCTTTTGATAGGTGTGGTATTTACCACTTACCTCGCCTACGGGACGACGATCTTTAAAATCGCGACGATTTCCCCCGATGGGTCGTCGTGGATGAACCTACTTCGCGAAGGAGGTCGTTCGGTCGAGCTGGCGACCGAGGGACGGGCGAAGTTCAAGTTCTACCCTGGTGGCGTCAAGGGCGATGATCAGACGGTACTGAAATTGATGCGTGTTGGACAGCTCCATGGCGGCGTCGTCATGACGGGCGTGTTCAATCGGATATACCCGGATGTTCAGATCTACAACATGCCAATGCACTTTCGTACGCCGCAGGAAATTGATTTCGTCCGAGCAACATTGGACCCGGTATTGATGCGCGGACTCGAGCATGCGGGCTTTGTCTGCTTCGGCATTGCCGAAGTTGGGATGGCATATGCCATGGGGAAAAAGCGTGCGACCAGTATTGCCGGAGCCCGCCGACTGAAGGTCTGGACACCGCAGGGCGACGAAGCAGCCATGCGGACGTTAGCTGCGTTCGGAATTACTCCCATACCGTCGTCGATTGCCAATGTCTTGCCGGGTCTGCAGACTGGTTTGTTCGACACAATCACGTCTCCACCGGTCGCTGCTGTGGCTCTTCAGTGGCATACGCAGCTCCGGTACGTCCTCGATCTGCCGTTAATGTATGTCTATGGCTTGTTTGTGGTATCCGCTAGCCAGTTTGAGCGGCTGAATGCCGCTGATCAGACGGCCGTACGATCGATCATGGCGGACGTGGTCAGACGGGCGGACCGAAAAAATCGGGCCGACGATGTAGCCACATTCGACGTCCTCCTGGCCCAGGGCATAGAGCGTCTGACGCCGTCGGACGACGAACGTCGCGAATGGCAGTTGGTTGCGGAACAGGCAGCCGAAGAATGGATTGATAGGGGCATTGTTAGCCGAGGTCTTTATCAGAGATTCCGGTTGGCACTTGAGGCGCAGAGATAACGGTTTGTTGGCGCGTCTGCAGCGGTTGCTCGCCCAGCTGGAAATGGGTTTGCTGGGTGCACTTTTCCTCACCATGTTGGGTGTTGCCTTCTATCAAGTGATTGCGCGGAACCTATTTGGTGGCGGTTTACTTTGGGGCGACGAACTGGTCCGTAATGCTGTGTTATGGGTGACCATGCTGGGTGCTACCTCGGCGGCGGGTGCGAACGGCCATATTTGCATTGATGTTGTGGCCCGGTTCGCCGGTGAACGGGCTCGTAACGTTATCAGCCGGTTCACGAGCCTCTTTACTTCGATGATCTGTTTGACGCTAGGTTGGTATTCAATCGATGTGCTTTACGGTGATTACCTCTACCAGACTCCGGGATTTGGTCCAGTCCCGGCGTGGCTCTGCGAGCTGATTATTCCAGCGGCGGCGTTTGTGATGGGACTGCGCTATTTGATACGAACTGTGAAGCCGGCGCCCACGTGATCTGGGCAGGCATTCTGGCCGTTATTGTGGTCGCGCTACTCGGTGCACCCCTCTTCGCCGTGGTACTTGCGGCCGCGATGTTGGGTTTTCTAGCAACCGACGTCAGTTTATCCGTCGTCGCGATTGAGATTTACCGAATTACCGACACCCCGTTATTGGTGGCATTACCGCTATTCACGTTTGCTGGTTACGTCATGGCGGAGGCAAAAACGTCGGAACGTCTCATGGCATTGACACGTGCCGTGTTTGGCTGGATGCCGGCCGGCCTTGCTATTGTTGGGTTTGTGGCCTGCGCCCTGTTTACAGCGTTGACCGGAGCGTCGGGGGTGACCATCGTCGCCCTCGGCGCCCTGCTTCTTCCCATGTTGAAGGAGGCGGGTTACAGCGAAAGATATAGTCTTGGGCTCGTAACTACCTCGGGAAGCCTTGGCTTGCTCATCGTCCCGTCAGTGCCTCTCATTCTGTATGGCATTGTGGCGCAGCAGCTCGGTGTCGGCGAACCATTCACTATCCAACAACTTTTTTTGGCGGGATTGTTCCCGGTCATTTTGATGGTGTCGGCGCTTTCGGCGTGGACCATGTGGCGTCATGGCGACACTAAACGGACGCGGTTTAGCCCGCGCGAGGTCTGGACAAGCCTTAACGAGGCGAAGTGGGAGGTGGCGCTCCCTCTTGTCGTGTTAGGAGGCGTCTACTCGGGCATTTTCGCTATATCGGAGGCAGCCGCGCTGACCGCGTTGTACGTGATCGTGATCGAAATATTCGTTTACCGCGATGTCGCGCTCGCTAAGATCCCAACCATCATTCGCGATGCAATGGTCATGGTCGGTAGCATCATACTCATTCTTGGTTGTGCGCTGGCGTTTACTAATTTCTTGGTCGACACTGAAGTTCCGCAACGACTTTTTGAGGTGATTCAAGAACACATCTCGAGTCGCCTGATGTTTCTGATAATACTCAACGTATTGCTGTTACTACTGGGGGCGCTACTCGACGTCTTTTCGGCGATCGTGATCATGGTTCCGCTCATTCTGCCGGTTGCTATCGGCTACGGTATCCATCCATTGCACCTTGGCATTATTTTTCTCGCGAATTTACAGATTGGTTATTTCACACCACCGATAGGTATGAATTTGTTCATTGCAAGCTATCGGTTTAATCGACCTGTGCTTGAACTTTATGCCGCATGCCTTCCCTTCATGGCGATCCTACTTCTTGCGCTGCTTCTGATTACGTATATTCCGGCACTCTCGTTGTGGTTCCTGTAAGCTGATTGGATCGCACGATGACGTCCATGTTTCGAATCGTATTGATAGTTCTGGCGTTCGAATTTGCCACCGGTAGCGAAGCGGAGCGTGTGGTGTCCGAATTTCACGACCTGCTTATCTCTTCGATGAAGTCGGAGGGCTCGTTCAATGAGCGCTATACGGTTCTCGACGAAGCGGTCGGAAAGGCGTTTGACGTTGCGACCATTACCCGTATCAGCCTGGGCAGATCCTCGCGCGACCAATCGGCTGAAGAACAACACGCTTTTAGCACGTTATTGCGCGAACTGATCGTGACGACATATGCCAGCCGATTTTCAAGTTTTAATGACCAACGCTTTGAGACGACAGAAACGATCGAAGTCCGAGATGATCGGTGGGTAGTGAAAACGCACCTTGTTAAGAGTGACGGCGGAGTGGTTCGCCTCGATTACTACTTCCGGAACAACCTGATTTTCGATGTCGTAGCTGATGGCGTGAGCGATTTGTCTCTGCGCCGCGCTGACTACGCTTCCATTATCGCGTCGGGCGGGCTGGACGGACTAAGACACAGTATTCAGGACAGTATCGAGGAATATCGGTCTTCTGATGCGCCTTAGCCTAATCTCTCCGGCGGCGCTCATTGCACTCGTGTGGGGTTGTACGTTGAACCCAGGTCCTGATTATGGCGTGTACGATCCTGTCGAGTCCGTGAATCGACGTTCTTACGCGATTTCCGAAGCTTTGGATCGGGGGGTATTACGGCCCCTAGCCGTCGGATACCGCAAGGTCATGCCAACGTTTGCGGAGGATGCAGTCGAAAACTTTTTTACGAATCTCCGCTCGACGGAAAGCGCTTTATCGGGTTTTCTGCAAGGGGCGCCAGGGCGTGGATTTCGGGATATAGGCCGGTTCTTGGTCAACAGCACTCTTGGTATTGGAGGCTTATTTGATGTAGCGACTGCATTGGGAATAGAACCTCAAGGTGAAGATCTTGGCCAAGTGTTAGCGTCGTGGGGTTACACGCGATCGCGCTACTTGTATGTCCCAGTCCTGGGACCGACAACGGTGCGTGACCTGTCACATCTCATTGTTCGTGCATCACTACCGCGATTAGTTATGCGTGAAAACTACAATGCCTGGGTGGGCTCCATTGATCTCGCCAGTGCCCGTGCAGAGGTCCTGATGATTACCGATGTTCGAGATGAAGCGTCTCTCGACCCATATACGTTCACACGGGAGGCCTTTTACCAGCGTCGGCGCGATGCTGTGTTCAATGGTGACCCACCCGTTGAGGACGGCTTCGATCTTTTGTTAGAGGACTTCGACGAGGAGTATTAGCGTTGGACCGAATACTCGCTCGATGGGTTGGCTTGGTCGCGTCGTGGCCGTTGAGCACGCTACTCGTGATTGGCGTAATAACCGTGCTGCTCGGTCAGGTATCCATTACCCAATTCCAGATGAATTCAAATCTAAGCGATCTTGTCCATCAGGACGCGCCGTGGCGGGATGATTTCGAGTCGTTCAAATCGCGCTTCCCCCAACTCATAGATACCGCGGTCGTTGTCGTCAGCGGTACTTCAATGCAGGGGGTGGAGAACGCTTCCAAATCCATCTATCAGCGGCTCCTGGCGCGGTCCGATGTTTTTTCCGACGTGTACTCGCCCATGACGGATCCTTTCTTCCGTGATAACGCGTTTCTAATGATGGACCTTGACGCCTTGGAGTCGATGGTGGATCGGCTTGCAGAGGCGCAACCAATACTGACGCGCGTCGCCGAGGACCCTAGTCTACGGTCGATGTTTTCCTTGGTTCGTGACGGGCTCGAGAACGAGGCAGAGACCGGTTTCGACCGCGTCTTACGGATCTTGGCAGATTCGGCTGAATCGGTGCTCGCCGGCCGGAATACGCCGGTACGTTGGGCCGATGAGTTCTTTGACAGCGGTGAGAAGCGAATTCTTGGCTTGATTATTTTGCGTGGCAAAGCCGATTACGACGACGCGCTACCGAACGCACTCATCATGCAAAATCTCAGATCGGAGATAGCCGCCGCCGTCATTCCCAGCGATATCGAGGTTGCTGTAACGGGAGAAATTGCGCTTTCTCACGAGGAAGTTAAAGCGGCCCAAGATGGCGTCCGCATCGCCGGGTTTATTTCCCTCGCGGTGCTCCTCCTGGTTTTAGGCGTGGGTATTCGTTCGGTCCGTATTATCGGTGCGACATTCGCCATGATCGGGGTCGGCATTGTCTGGACAACGGGCTTTGCGCTGCTCACGGTAGGTGAATTTAGCACCATGTCGATCATTTTCTTGGTCATGTTTTTTGGCCTTGGGGTCAGTTCGGCCGTGCACTTCTCGCTACGTTATCGCGAGGCGATGAATCAAGAAAGTTTAGCCCTAAAACCGGCGCTTGAACGAGCTGGCGCGACGGTAGGCAAGGCGATCTTGCTTTGCACGGTGACCACGGCAATCGGATTTATGGGCTTCGTGCCGACCGACTATAAAGGTCTTGGTGATCTAGGGATTATTTCTGCTGGCGGCATGATCGTCGCCTTGATTCTTACCTTTTCCTTGTTACCGGCACTGTTTGTATTAGTCGGTGCGCCAGCGCGAGCACGAGACGCACGGCTCGGCAGCGTTGACGTGGCCATGAAATGGTTGTCCGGTCGGCGAACCCCAATTCTCGCAGGGGTTTCTGTACTGGCGATCGTTGCGGTTGTGGTTGGAACAAGGATGTATTTTGACTACAGCGTTCTCGCATTGCGCGACCCAGACTCAGAGTCGATGCGTACGCTCGCGCTTCTCCAAGAAGAAGAAATTGTGACGGACTACACCCTGTCAATACTCACGCAGGATGAAGAGGAAACGCGGAACCTTAATCGACTTCTGGACCTGCCTACGGTCGCTAAGATCACGACACCTTTCGATTACGTGCCAACGGAACAAGACGACAAGCTTTTCCTACTCGAAGACGCGCAGGCTTTTCTACTTAGCGCGCTTGAACCAGGGATAAGTTTGGCTCCGCCGACGCCGTTGGAACTGGAAGAAGAATTTGCGGTATTCAAGAAGGCTCTTCGAGAGTATTCGCTTCCAGATAGTGATTTGGATCAGGCGCGCATTCATCTTCTGGACGTCGTTGCTCGAATCGAACCGGGCTCGCTTGGGCAATGGCAATCGATGGTGATTACGGGGTTAGTCCGGGAACTTAATTGGCTGCGCCGGGCGATCACTGCAGGCGAAATACAGTTTGGCGACTTACCCGAGAGTTTGCGTAAAAGACTGGTAAGCAAGGACGGAGACTATCTGTCCATGGCACTACCCGAGTTCGATGTCAGCGATGTAACGGAGCTGTCTCGATTTATCGAAGAGGTTCGTGCCGAAGTGCCGTTCGCCACCGGTCGACCGGTGGTGGAATGGGGTGTCGGTAAGATTGTGGTCGATTCGTTCAGATGGGCATTGGTCATTGCCATTATTGGAATCGGCACGGTATTGGTCGTTTTTCTGCGGCGCGCACTTACGCCCATATTCGTCCTGATCCCATTAGCGCTAACGGCTTTATTTACGATTGCCGTCGCCGTATTGATCGATATGCCGCTGAACATGGCGAATATTCTCGTTATCCCACTGATATTTGGTTTGGGGGTAGATAACGGGATCCATGTCGTTGAACGTTTTCGTCGGGGCGGCGCTGTCGCGGAACTCATGCGTTCAAGTACGCCGCGAGCCGTCGTGCTGAGCACGCTCACGACCATCGGGACGTTTGCGGCATTAGCGCTTTCGCCGCATCAAGGAACTGCGTCGATTGGGTATTTGTTAACGCTGGCTGTTTCATTGTTGTTGGTGTGTACGCTATTTGTCCTACCGTTATTACTCTCGTTTCAGACGGCCGAGGTGCATGACGATGCAATATCGACGTCATAGTCGGACGCGTGTGGCGATTTCACATTAGCTGTCCAAGTCGACAGACGCGGGAACATTGAACTCGAAATACTTGTTGAAGGAGCCGGCCTGTATGACCTTACCCAACGCGGTAGCGAGGTTGTATCAGACGGCGGAATCGTTGAGGGTTTCGTTTCAGTTTTCGTTCGGCATACCTCGGCCAGCTTGGTCATTCAAGAGAATGCAGACCCTCGCGTCCTTGATGACTTGCAAGCATGGATGAATCGATCGGTTCCCCAGGATGCTCGGTTGTATGCGCATCGAGCCGAGGGTTGGGACGACATGCCAGCGCACATCAGAGCCGCGATCACCGCCTCCAACGTCACGATACCGGTGATTGACGGATCCATGGTACTTGGTAGCCGGTAGGGAATTTTTCTTTGGGAGCATCGGAACGCTCCAAAGCGGCGACAAATAATCGTCAGCGTGCAATAGCACGCGGTCAGCGATCTCGAAGATCGCTCATCCATTTGCGGTGACCCTCAGGATCGAGAATCATCGACGAAAAATACGTGAGTAGATCTTTGTGCGATTTCGACAGCTTGGCTATGTCCATTGCGGATTCGCCTGAGCGACTCGCGATAAATCGGAACGATTCGGTAATGGCCTCGGATTCGCCGAGAATCTCATTGGCGACTTCGTTAATCACGCTGTGCGCTGTTTCAAGGTCAGTTTCGGAAAGTTGTGCTTCTTCGGGATCCATAACTAGGTTTGCCCAGAACGTAGTCAAGTACAGACGGTAGGTCTCTTTGTTTACAAACGTGTCGGCGACGGCGGATCGTTTTTCGATCTGCGAAAGGATCGGATCGAGCAATTCAGAAATTTTATCCCGGTTCATGGCGTGAAAGATGGATTGGTGCTGGGACACTGCAAAAGGTTGTTCTCGTAGGGATCCAGTTAGGCTCGGAATCATAACGTCCGCCCGGATTGCAATGCCATGGTTGAGCCTATAGGTTCGGGAGCTCAAGAGACTCTTTTGGCGTAGAAGCCGGGGAAACAAACGATGTTTGCGGGGCTTGATTTCGAACCAGCGCGTTTACCACCGGAAGCGGAAGCGCTTCGTTCCGGAGTTCGGGATTTTGTCGAGCGAGAATTACCCACCGACTATCTGCGCAACTCGGATTTTAACGAGGGCCATGCTGCCGAGTTTTCGCGCAAGCTTGGCATGCAGGGCTGGATCGGGATGACGTGGCCTAAGCAGTACGGTGGTCGGGAGCGCAGTTTTTTTGAACGATACGTCGTAACCGAAGAATTGCTTGCCGCTGGAGCTCCTGTAAGTGCACATTGGATCGCAGATCGTCAAAGCGGCCCGTTGCTTCTACGCTACGGAACCGAGGAGCAGAAACTCAAATATTTACCGCCCATCACACGCGGGGAGTCTTATTTTTCGATTGGCATGAGCGAACCGGACTCCGGGTCAGACCTTGCATCCGTGCAAACGAGAGCCAGTGCCGTGAATGGCGGGTGGATCCTGAACGGAACGAAGCTATGGTCGACCGATGCCCAACGCAACCACTATATGGTGGTGCTAGTTCGCACGGGACCGGCGGGTGAGAGTCGCCACGAAGGCTTGTCGCAGTTTATTGTCGATCTGCATGGTGACGGCGTCACCGTAAGACCGATCAAGAATATTGCAGGTGACGAAGATTTTACCGAAGTGGTGTTCGAGGATTGCTTTGTGTCGGAAGAGAGCCTCGTGGGCGCCGTCGGAAACGGCTGGGAACAAGTAACGAGTGAGCTAGGTTACGAGCGGAGCGGCCCGGAGCGGTTCCTTTCGGCTTTTCGTGTATTTGTCGAATTTGTTCGCTACGTGGGTGCCAGTCCGTCCGATGAAGAATCAGCCCTCATTGGGCGTTTGGCTAGTCACATCATGACATTACGTCAGATGTCGATTTCGGTAGCTGCCATGTTGCAAGCAGGAAAAAATCCCGCGACCGAGGCGGCGCTCGTCAAGTCGCTTGGCAACGATTTTGAAAAAGCCCTACCCGAATTGGTTCGTCTTTCTACTCCGCGTCTCGGGCCGAAACATCCGTTACGGTGCAGCCTAGAACAGACCTTGTTGCATGCGCCTTCCTTTACGATTCGCGGTGGTACCCGCGAGATTCTGCGCGGCGTTATCGCCCGCGGGTTGGGACTTCGATGACGTACGACTTAATATTCGATACGGCAGAGCGGGTATTCACCGATCACTGCAGTAAGGGATTACTCGACAGCGCTGAATCGGGATCTAAAGACGATCAGAGAGGCCTATTCCCAGAAGGTCTATGGACAGTCATGCAAGAAACCGGTTTGCATCGAGTTGGTTGTAAAGAATCCGGTACCACGCTGGCCGATGCGTTTCGCATGATCCGATTGGCGGGCAAATTTGCGTTACCACTCCCTTACCCGGAAATTCTTATGAGCAATCGGTTTGTTAGGGGTCAGGGATTAACTACCGTGGCCGAGGGAGTGATCGCTCCCTGGGCTCGTCGCGCCGAACGCGTCATCACAGACGATGGACGACTGGTGGACGAATTCGATGTCGTTCAAGGCGCTAATCTTGCGGGTGAGCCGAGGGATGAAATCGTCTTTAAAAGCTCGGAATCGGTTGAATTACCACCGAATTTCCGAGCGATCATGGCGATGACCAGAGTCGCAGCGATGAGTGGGGCGATCGAGAAGCTGCTCGAGTTGACCATCGGCTACGTCGGCGAACGGAAACAATTTGGTCGTCCTATTTCGCGATTTCAAGCGGTTCAACATAGCGTCGCGCGTATGGCGGGCGAAGTGGCTGCGTCTACGCGTGCTAGCGATGCCGCCATTGAAGCCTTGGACACGGACCTATTCGTCATACAAGTATCCGCAGCCAAGGTTCGAGTTGGCGAAGCGGCTGGCGTTGTCGCTGAAATCGCGCACCAGGCTCACGGAGCGATGGGTTTTACACACGAGCATGAACTGCATCATTACACGCGGCGACTGTGGGCGTGGCGAGACGAGTACGGCCATGAGAAAGAATGGCAGCAACTAGTCGGTCGCCGGGTCGCCGCCGCGGGAGCGGATCGCGCGTGGGCGCTGATTTCTGATTGCGCGGACTAACAGTAAGTCAAACGCTAGCCAGGAAACTTCGAGGGATGCGATCAGCATAATTTAGATAACGGAGCCCGCGCGAGCTTCGGTGCAACAGATTTGGGAGGGGTTAGGCGGGAAAGGGCTCCACCAGGTCTTCTCCGCCCTCGGTTTGGTCGTTTGCTCGACTGGATGGCCAATCCCGCGTCGCCTCTTGCAGGCTTTGCTGAAAATAGAGCTTGGCGTAATCGCCACCACGTCCAATGAGTTCGGCGTGATCGCCAATCTCTGAAATTTCACCATCGTCGAGAACGACGATCCGATCTGCATTTCGAATCGTCGATAACCGATGAGCGATCACGAAACTGATGCGGCCCGATAAGACCTGGTCGAGGCTGCGTTGAATCTTAGTTTCAGTGACCGTGTCGACGGAGCTGGTTGCTTCGTCCATTACCAATATCTGTGGGTCGGCAAGAATCGCTCTCGCGAACGAGACGAGCTGTTTCTGGCCTACGGACAACATATCACCGTCTTCTCCTACGTCGGTCTGGTAGCCTTTCTCTAGCGCGTTAATGAAGTCATGGGCGCCGACGGTTTCCGCGGCATGGATCACGTCGCTATCGGAGGCTGTTAAACGGCCATAGCGAATATTTTCTAGGACGGTCCCTCGAAAGACGTGCGCATTCTGGAGTACGACACCGAGGTTGGACTGGAGCCAACGAAGGCTACGGTTGCGGTAGTCGATACCGTCGATAAGGACTTGCCCCGATGTCGGCTGATAGAAACGGCAGACCAGATTGACGAGTGTACTTTTTCCGCACCCGGTGGGACCGACGATGGCGACGGTTTCACCTTTACGCGCGGTCAGGTTGATGCCACGGAGGACGGGGACCGCGGCTTCGTAGGCGAAGTTGACGTTCACCAGCTCGACTTTGTGAATATCGATGGGCCCACCGTCCTCGGCTCGGGTTTCGCGTTGTGGGGTAGAGCGATGAAAGCGCATGGCGTCCGATACGGAAACCGAATCCTTAATATCGGGTTCAGCGTCAATCAGGCTTAAGACTCTTTCGGCCGACGCTTGTGCCATCTGCATTTCCGCGAACCAGTACCCCATAACTTCGACCGGTTCGAAGAAATGTCGGGCCAACATCATGAAGGCCACTAGCGTCCCGGCTTCGATAATGCCAACCAGCATGTCAGATCCGCCGACCGCGAGCGTGAGCCCAACCGCCAAGCCGCTCATCATAAGAATGATTGGAATATAAATTGCCGACAAGGTGAGGTTTCGAACGGAAGCGACGTACATGCCGCCGGTCAGGTGATGAAACTCGTTTGCGTTAGGCGCTTCTCGGGAAAACGTTTTGCTCGTGAGAACTCCCATGACGCCCTGGGTAAATGCGCCGGTGATCCGGGAATTTGTGCGGCGAACGGCGCGCGCACTACGGAGAATCGTTCGTTGGAATTTAATCGACACCCAGGTAAGGAATGGGACGATGGCCAACACCAACAGTGCCAATTTCCAGTTCATCACGAGCATCGCAACCGTCATACCGAGCATGATTGTGATACCCCAAATGAGATCGAGAAACCCCCACGCCAGGATGTTTGTGAGGCGTTCACAGTCGGATGTCATACGAGCCATTATCCAGCCGACGGGCCGATGGTCGAAAAATGAAAACGACAGATTTTGCAAGGTTGCGAATGCCGCTTTTCGAATGTCGTAACTCGTGTAGACGCGAATTTTCGACGTCATCCAGATGAAACTGCCAATGGAAACCGCCATTAAGAGGCAGGTTCCTAAGTAAACTATCGCCCAGAAAAATAGATCGGCTTGTTTACCGTTGGCATCGACGTCGTCGATTAACCACTTGGTAATAAGGGGATACGCCATCTCCATGAGCGCAGTAACGCTGCCGGCGACCACCAACACCCATAACTCGGCCTTGTAGGGGAGCGTAAACGTGAACAAACGTCGCCAGAGACTGATTTGCATCGTGGCGCTGGATCGTACTTCGTCGAAGTCATCGTCATAATTCTCGTCGTCGTAGTTATCCACGGTTTAAACCGTCAAGATCGTTGCGAATCGACTCGTCGAAGGCCCCTTGGATTTCGCACAAGCGACGATAGGGACCTTGCTCTTGGGCAAGTTGTTGATGAGGTCCTTGCTGGACGATGCAGCCGTCGTCCATGACGAAGATACGGTCGGCGTTTCGCACGGTGGTCAGTCGATGGGCAACGATTAGGGTCGTCCTCCAGCCGCGACGCTGTTCCAGCGCCGTTAAGATGCGTTGCTCGGTACCCGTATCGACCGCGGACAGTGAATCGTCAAGCACGAGTATCGGTGGATCTTTGAGTAGGGCTCGGGCCAAGGCGACGCGTTGCCTTTGGCCACCGGATAGCGTCACGCCACGTTCACCGACCATGGTGTTGTAGCCGTTGGCAAACTTGGATATTGATTCGTGCAACGAGGCGTCTTGCGCGGCTTGCAGTAAATCCTCGTGCGGTGCAGCGGGCCGGCCGACGCGGAGGTTTGAATCAATCGTCTGTGCGTAAAGGAAAGGATCTTGGAGTACCACTCCGATTTGGGCACGAATCCACTCGCGGTCCGTCTCGTTTACCTCCAAGTTGTCGATCTTTACTTGCCCTCTTTGGTAAGGGTAGAACCGAAGCAGCACGCGGATAAACGTTGTTTTACCGCAGCCCGGCGGTCCCACCAGCGCGACCGTTTCGCCTGGAGCAACCGATAACGACATATTCCGAAGAATGGCCTGTCCGTTGGGGTAGCTAAAATCTAGGTTCGTAACGGTAATTGCGCCACGCGCGCGTCCTATGGTGGGTGTTGGCTCGAAACTCTCCTCGGGCGAGTTAAGGATGTGATCAACCCGTCCGAGCGCCACGATAGCTTTGCCAGAGTCGGTGAGGACTCGCCCCAGGTGGCGAATCGGCCAAATGACCATCGAGACTTGGCTAATAAAGACAAACAGCTCGCCGACGGTGAGTGAACCTTCGACGAGGAATACGCCACCGGCGATCAGCACAACCCCAATCTGGCAGGTCGCGATAAAGTCGCTGGCACACCAGTAAATGGCCATGACCTTATTTAATCGGTAGTAGTTGTCGCGGAATGCTTTATTGCGTTGGGCAAATCGGTCGCGTTCGAAGTCATGGCGAGCAAAAGCCCGAACGACTCGGATGCCGGTGAGATTTTCTTTTAGCACCGCGGTTAAAACGCCTTCCGATGCATCGGTGATTTCAAACAGCGTCTTTATTCGACGAAAGAACACAAATGCACCCACACCTAGCAAGGGCATGAGACATATCGACATCCACGCGAGTCGGTAATCACGCCAAAAGAGGACCGGTAACATGGCAGATAAGAGCAGCACGGCCCGGCCGATCTCGACGACGTGGGCTTGCAGGAAGACGCGGATGGTCTCAACGTCTGAACTGCAGCGCTGGACCAAATCGCCGCTGTCGGCGGCGTCAAAGAAAGCCGCAGGCAGTCGATGGAGGTGTCGGAAAAGTTCTTCACGCAGTCGTTTTGCCAAGGCTTCAGAAGCGATCGCTGCCCAGCGGCTCTTGAGAAAGCTAAATACCCCCGCAAGAAGGGCTAGGACCACTCCGGCAGCAGCCGACAGCCATAGGTACCAAGCAAACGAGTCTGATCCGCTCAACTTGCGGGTGAGCGATACAAGCACATTGGTACCGAAGCTGAAATCCCGGTAGACGACGACATCTAGTGCATACATGCCGACCAACGGAGCAACAATGGTAAAGACGCTTGCCATCCCCATAGCGATTAGGGCGAGGCAGTAGCGAGTGCGTTGCCCCTGGGTAATTACCCAGAGGCTATGGCGGCCTGTATTGCTCACGGTCTTATCCACGACATCCTGATAACTACCTTGGATTAGTCCCGATTACTTCACATGCTTTAGGAACCGGCGTCGACGTACTTGGTTTCGAGTATCTTGAAGCTCACCGACGACGACTGATCCAATGCGGCCATTGTCTCATCCGAGAGCCGCAGATGCGTGGCATCTGCCCTTACTTGATTCCATGTTGGATCCACGGGCATCCACCAACCGTCGACTGCTATCTCGTTCCACGCGTGTTTGGCGAAGACTCCGTTGTCCGCATCATAGGCGAGACCCACGACGGTTTTAGCAGGAAGCCTGGCGGCACGAGCTAGCGTGGTAAAAAGTTCCGCAAATTCCGAACAGTCCCCACGTCGCCGGCTGACAGTGTCCAAAACGCTCTGAACGTGCTGGAGGTCTTCATAGGCTAGATAGCCGTGAACAAAATGAGTCAAAGCCTGGGCGCGTTTCCAGGGTGATGTTGTATCTTGACCCGCAGCGTTGGCCAGGGTCGTGATCGATTCGTCGGAGACCGGGTACTTTAATGTTTCCCGAAGAAAAGGAGCCAGCTCGTTGGGATCGACCTTGATATGCGAGATGCTGTCACCAACAAGCAACGTTCCATCGTCCCAAGGCATTTCGCCGAATGGCTTCAATACAAGCCGCGAGAGTTTCGTTGGGTCGCGGAGCGGCTCCGCGGTGGCAATTGAAAAGTCTAGGCGGCGAGGAAAATTTGCTCGTTGACGCCAAATCGCCGCCGCCGCTTCATTGGTGACGCGGTCTAGAAAAAAGTGTCGGCCCGTCATCGCTTTGGTCATGAACTCCAGGTCAAGTTGAATTTCGGTGAAACCGCGTTCGTTCACGGAACGCACAATGTAACCTTGAGTATTTCGGTCGACGACAGACCAGACTTTAGTTGCGATATCCAACCTTTCGAAATCGATGTGCTTCGCTTCTCGAGACTGCTCCGGTCTCGGCGAGTCATTCATCAACCACATCTCAATATTGAGGTAATCGGCTAGACCATAATCGGGCGTCAGCGGCAATCGTGTCCCAGTCGGTGCAATGGCGTAGAGCGTGCCTCCGTCTCGCAAAACACGCGCTTCCAGGATGTCGGTGTTATCTGGTCCACGGCTTTGGGTATAGCTCGCACGGATCAGCTGATAGGGAGGTTCAGCCGCAAACACGCGGGTTTCTTCGATGAGCGTCTCAAACTGACTATCTAAACGGAATCGGATCTCGGTCAAGAACTGAATCGTACGATCGAGGAGAACGACGGTTCGATATTGTCCGACGGGCTGCTGGTGTAGCGACACGCGGTACCAGTGCTCGCCCTCCATTTGCCGGGTCATTCCCATGAGCGGGTGGTGCGCGTTTTGTTGATAGAACCACGTCGCTGTCACCGCAAGCATTGCAGCCAGGCACGCCAGGCCCCATCGATTTCTTGTTTCTTTGACGTTCATCGCCAGGAAGCAGTTTGTTACAAAACGGGACGGAGTCTAAGGGGAGCCGCTTTAAATTGCGCGCGAGGGCATTGCAATTTGAAAACGTTGGGGTGATGAATCGTATTCCTGAATTTGAGTGGGTGCGCTGAGACCGTTGATTCTCTATACAGTAAAATAACGTATGACCGCTGACCTACGTGACTTCATACGTAACCGCATACGTCGGGATCTTGATGACGGCGCCCTTGAGAAAGGCGTGGTGACACGGTTTCCCCCAGAGCCTAACGGCCACCTGCATATTGGTCATGCGAAGTCCATTTGTCTCAACTTTGGTATTGCGGAGGAGTTCGGGGGCAAAACCTACCTGCGATTTGACGACACCAACCCCAGCAAAGAGAGTGAAGAGTTCGTTCAATCGATCCAGGAAGACATACATTGGCTTGGATTTGATTGGGGTGAGAATCTGACGTTTGCCTCGGACTACTTTGACCAACTCTTTGAATTCGCGAAGCAGCTGATAGTTGATGGCAAGGCGTTTGTTTGCAGTCAGAGTGCGGACGAAATGAGGCAAAGCCGAGGAACTCTCACTGAGCCTGGGAGGGATAGTCCTTTCCGTAATCGAACAGTTGCCGACAGTGTTGATCTGTTCGAGCGTATGCGCACCGGCGAATTTGTTGACGGTGCCCATGTGCTACGAGCGCGAATCGACATGGCGTCTCCCAATATCAACCTCCGTGACCCGGTGTTATATCGAATCATGCACAAGAGTCACCACCGAACGGGCGATAGTTGGTGCATTTACCCGATGTACGACTTCACCCATTGCATTTGTGACGCTCTAGAAGGTATCTCTCATTCGCTTTGTACGTTGGAGTTTGAAGATCATCGGCCTCTCTACGACTGGGTCTTGGACAACATCAACATTAATTTTCATCCTCCTCAAATTGAATTTTCGCGGTTGGGTCTTGAGTACAACGTGATGTCGAAACGCATCCTGGCGAGGTTGGTCGCCGAAGGAAAAGTTGATGGATGGAGCGACCCACGACTGCCGACACTTTCGGGGCTGCGTCGGCGCGGCGTACCTGCCGGCGCCATTCGTGAATTTTGTCAGCGCATCGGGGTAACGAAACAGGGCAACCTGGTGGAAGTACAGTTGCTTGAGTTCTGTATCCGCCAGGAGCTAGAAGCGCTCGCGCCCAGAGTCATGGCGGTTTTGGAGCCGCTGCGCGTGACGGTAACGAATTTTGAAGGCGGGGACGAAGTACTCAATGCCCCCTGGCATCCCCAGCAGCCTGAAATGGGCGTTCGAAAGCTAACATTCGGTCGCGAGCTTTTTATTGAAAGGTCTGATTTTGACGACGATCCACCGCACAAATTTAAACGGCTTTCTCCCGGCGCGATGGTTCGGCTTCGTTACGCTTACATCATTCGCTGCGACGAGGTGGTTAGGGGCGCCACGGGGGAAATAGAAGCCATACACGCAACGTACTTTCCTGATTCGCGGAGCGGCAACGATACCAGTGGCCTGAAACCCAAAGGAGTTATTCATTTTGTTGCCGCTAATAATGCGAGTCAAATACAGGTTCGATCATTCGGGCGTCTTTTCCGCACGCCGGATCCGAAGGACGTAGACCAAGATTTTAATGAAGACTCCTTAACCACGTCCGAAGGCTTCGTAGAGAGCGGTGTCGTCCAAGCGCCCGGCGCACACGTCCAGTTCGAGCGAACAGGGTACTTCTTCCGCGAATTGTCAAGTAGCAAAGCACTGGACGGCGATGCCGCTGGGGATTTTATGACTTTCAATAGAACGGTTTCGCTACGCGACAGTTGGAAACCCCCATCATGAATACCTGGGCCCAGAATCAGGCAAACCGAGGCATTCGAGGACGCCAATAGGATGTCGGACGGACCGCTAACACACTTACGGGTGCTTGAACTCGGCACGCTGATTGCTGGGCCGTTCTGCGGTCAATTGTTTGGCGATATGGGTGCCGACGTTATCAAAATCGAGCCTCCCGGTGTGGGTGATCCGATGCGCTCTTGGGGCAGGGGGCTCCCGGTCTGGTGGCCCATCATCGCGCGGAACAAGCGTTGCATCACCTTGAATCTGCGGGTTCCAGCTGGACAGGAACTGCTCAAGCGATTGTTACACGAGTCGGACGTTCTGATCGAAAACTTTCGTCCCGGCACAATGGAGAAATGGGGTCTCGACTACGAAGTCTTGTCTGCCATTAATCCGGGGCTTGTTATGGTTCGAGTGTCTGGATTTGGGCAAACAGGGCCGTACTCAGCGCGCGCAGGATATGGATCTATTGGCGAGGCCATGGGCGGTATCCGCTACCTCGCGGGTGATCCGGACCGCCCGCCAAGCCGTATTGGGATATCGATTGGTGACTCCTTGGCGGCGACGTTTGCTTGCGTTGGTGCACTGGCTGCATTGCATGAAAGAGATCGGACCGGGCACGGCCAAGTGGTTGATTCAGCGATATACGAGGCCGTGTTAGCGGTGATGGAGTCAACGGTCCCGGAATACACAGAAGGCGGTGAGATTCGCGAACGAAGTGGCGCTATATTACCGAAAACCGCGCCGTCAAATGTCTATCCCACGGCCGACGGAGACTCCATCGTGATGGGCGCTAATCAAGATTCTGTGTTTATACGACTTGGGGAAGCCATGGGCGATCCGTCATTGGCTGAGCATCCCGATTACGCGGATCACGTATCACGTGGCGAGCACCAGGAAGAACTCGATGAGCGGATTGCGCGATGGACGGTTACGCTCGATGCTGACGTGCTGCTACAGCAGCTCGAAGCCCACGGTGTCCCTGCTGGCCGAATCTATCGCGTCCCCGAAATGCTCGAAGACCCTCATTTTCGTGCCCGAGAATCTATCGTCGACGTCGACCACCCGGCCTTTAAGAACCTAAAAATGCAGAATATTTTTCCTAAGCTTTCTCGGTCCCAAGGAAAAATTAAGTGGCCAGGTCCTGAACTTGGCGCGCATAACGCAGAGATCTACGGTGGTCTTCTCGATATTTCTGACGAGGCGTTGCAAAACCTTGTCCACAACGGCGTAGTGTGAACGCGCCTGATCTAGCTGATATCGAGGCGGCGTCCCGGCGGCTCGTAGGACACGTTCACCGAACTTCAGTGATGACGTCGAATTCGTTGAACGAAGCCGTCGGAGCGGAATTGTTCTTCAAGTGTGAGAATTTCCAGCGCACAGGATCGTTCAAACTCCGTGGTGCAATGAACGCAATCTTGCAGCTGCCGCAGCATGTCTCTACGGTAGTCACGCATTCGTCGGGCAACCACGGTGCGGCGCTAGCGTTGGCGGCAAAGGAGTGCGGTAAAACGGCCATGGTGATCGTTCCGACAGGAGCGCGGCCGGAGAAACGGCAAGCGATTGAACGACTTGGTGCCGAAGTCGTTGACTGCGGGGAAAATCTGGAGGACCGGGAAGACGTTTTGGCGCAGGTTATGACATCATACTCCGAGGCAGTGTTTGTTCCCCCATATGACCACACGGAGATCATTGCTGGCCAAGGTACCGCAGCGTTAGAGCTTCTCGAAGACGTTAATGACCTGGATCAATTGTGGGTACCCGTTGGAGGTGGCGGCCTCGCGGCCGGCGCTAGTATTGTAGCGAACGGTCAAATCGACGTTATTTGTGCGGAACCCGAATTGGCGTGTGACGCGCACGATTCGTTAACAACCGGCAACCTTCAACCGGCGATGCCGCCATGTACCGTGGCAGATGGGTTAAGGACGGCGCTCGGAAAGCTCAATTTCGAAATTCTCAGACGCAATGGGGTAGCCGTTGTATTGGTGGACGACGAAGCGATTCTTGCCGCGATGAGGTTGATCTGGAATCGGCTAAAAATTGTTGTCGAACCGTCGGCGGCGGTGTGCTTAGCGGCGATGCTCCTAGATCCCAAACGCGTGGCTGCGCGTGCGGGCATCATTTTGAGCGGTGGCAATGTGTCGCCGTCCGGCCACTAGCTCGCAACGATGTTACGTCTCAGGGACTGGTACGTGTGTTGAGTCCGTCAAGGGGATAGATAGGCCGGCGTACGCGTTCGAAATTGATCTCGGAATAGTCAGACGTGCAAACCCCCAACCCCGCGCACTCCACGATTTCCCGCGCGATGTCGCGAAAACCAACGCGGTAGTGAATGCGACTTTTGAGCAATAGAAACCGTCGCTGGGTAGGTTCGATGCCGACGCAACGAAAACAACCGGGATCCACAGGCTCAAAATGGCGCGAAACGACCATGATGTCGACGCTTCCCGTTGACAGCACGGCAGTCGTGCCCATATTGGTCGTCAAACCACGCCCCATTGCGATCGTCGTTGGGAAGCGGCCATCGCAAATCAGCCGCACTCGGCCTTCTATTTCCACCGGACTGCTAATTCTCGATAAGGCGGGCATAGGCAATTTGCCACCCAAGGGTAGGGTCACCGTATTGCCCACGCCTGCGACGACCATGGCGTTAACTGCTTCCGGGTCGTAAATAGCGCATACCGCCACGTCGTCAAGTTCTTGACGTAGTACTTCCCTGAGTACGTCGGTTGTGTCCATGGTTCCGCCAGACGCGGTATTGTCGTAATGATCAAGCAAGACAATTGGTCCGTCTGCTGGGTCATGGCTACCGAGCCGTTTGGCCTTAGCGACAGACAAATCTAAGGGCTCGACTTTATAGACGAACGCGGACCTTTCGCTCCAAGCGCTCTCTAATAACTCGTCGCGGAGTCGTTCAGCAAGTTTCGCGTCGTTGTCGGTTGCTACCACGACAGACAGGCCGGCTTGCGGAATATCGGCGTGTGGGAAGCCGGTGAAGAGGCTTACCGCGAGTGCGCCATCGGCCTCCATTTCCTGCGCCCGCTGCTGCAGTTCTCGATTGGGAAAGTCATCGGTTCCTTGACGCATTACGTGAGGCAGCATGGGGTTGTCGCCCCATGCCATGGTGGGACGTACCTGGTTTTCGACTGCGGCGAATAGCACACGAGCAGCACGCTCAGCGGTCTCAAACATGTCGATGTGAGGATAGGAGTGATAGCCCGTAATGATCGTCGCTAAATCGACGATGTCTGGGAAAATATTGGCATGCATGTCTAGAGAAACAGCAATGGGCAGATGGGGCGCAATCGCACGGATCCTCCGCAATAGCTCGCCCTCGCCGTCTTCATGGGTACGGGTAACCATCGCTCCATGCAGGTCCAACAATAACGCGTCACAGTCGCCCAGCGCCCCCAATATTTCTGCTGATATGTACTCGTAGGCATCGTCCTCAACGGGTCCTGAGGGTGCGGCGCTAGCTGCGATCGGAATACGAATGTCGCCGTCGAGCTTTTCGGCAACGGCGAGGTAACCGCCTAGACAACTGGCCGTATCTCTGTAGATATTGATGGCATCGGCGCCTTGAAGCGGTCGATCGCTCCCGCCCGAAAATCGTGCCAAGTCGGTAACGACAGGGGAGAACGTATTGGTCTCGTGACTCATTTGAGCAATGACGATTCTCATGGCGCACTCCGAGCTCGCGGACGAGCCGGTAATGTACGCTATGGTAGGCTCGACTGCATGGAAGCGGGGACAGACAGTACGACTTTCCTGGGCCATCCACGTGGGCTGGCGGTCCTTTTTTTCGCGGAAATGTGGGAACGCTTCAGCTTCTACGGCATGCGTGCCCTGCTGGTTCTTTATCTAACGCAGCATTTTTTATTTGAAGATGGTGTCGCCGCAGCGATCTATGCCTCGTATGGTTCTATGGTTTACCTCATGCCGCTATTCGGTGGCTTGATCGCTGATCGGTACCTGGGATTTAGAAAGTCGGTGATATTCGGCGCAGTACTGTTGGTATGCGGTCATTTCTTGATGGCCTTTGAGGGCACACCAGCCGAGGTAGTCGATGGCGTGGTTTTACGGGATGAGTGGGCGCTCGCGACGATGTATTTGGCGCTTG
>JAYGFA010000090.1:0-5982 GCA_046582115.1 Pseudomonadales bacterium
CTTCAACGTATTTCGCTTAAGGCCTAGGACGTCTTCAACCCGATCGAAAAGCTCACACGTAAAGGCGGTTTCCTCCGGCCCATGCATCTTTGGTTTTACAATGTAGATGCTGCCGAACTTTGCATTGCGGATCTGACCCTCACTGCGGCGAATGTCGTGCACGGCACAAAGGCTGGTCACCACCGCATCTAGGATCCCTTCAAAGATCTCATCGCCGTTCTCGAGTAACACGGCATCAGTCGTCATGAGATGGCCTACATTACGAACCAACATGAGGCTGCGGCCGGGTAACGTGAGGGTCGCGCCGTCACAATCAGTGTAGGTACGATCGCCTTCTAGGACTCGGTGAATGGTTTCTCCACCCTTTTCAAATGATTCGGCGAGGCTAGCGTTCATAAGTCCTAGCCAGTTGCGATAAACGTCGGTCTTGTCTTCAGCATCGACTGCTGAAACAGAATCTTCACAGTCCTGAATAGTGGTGATCGCAGATTCGAGGACAACGTCCTTCACACCGGCCGCGTGGACTTCCCCGACATTGTGATTACGATCAATATGAATTTCGATATGTAGACCATTGTGCCGCAGCAGTACACAGTCGGGCTCTCCGTCATCGTTACCTTGAAATCCGACAAACTGATCCGGGTTACCTAGCCCCGTTGTCCCCGCTGTCGTCTGAACTCCTAACTCAAATCGACCACCATTCTGGGAAACGGAGTAACTGGTGGCATCAGCGTGACTGCCACTGGCTAATGGGACGATTTTATCTAGTTCTTCAGCAACCCTCGCTACCACCAAGTCGCCGCGTTGAGGGTTGTAACTTGTTCCTTTCTCAGTCCCCACACCTTCGGGAATGATGTCGGTGCCGTAAAAAGCGTCATAAAGGCTCCCCCAACGTGCGTTCGCTGCGTTCAGTGCAAACCGCGCATTAAGTACCGGGACAACTAATTGGGGTCCAGCAATCGTTGCAATTTCTGGATCGACGCTGGCAGTCGCTATCTCAAAACCGGGTCCCTCTTCCACGAGGTAGCCGATTTCCGTCAAGAAAGCTCTATAAGTGCCCGCATCAATGGGCTGGCCCTTTTGATCAAGATGCCAGCGATCGATTTGCGATTGCAGTTCGTCGCGTCTCTCCAAAAGAGTCCGGTTACGCGGCGTCAAATCGCTCACGATCGAAGCAACACCGGACCAAAAATCGTCCTGGACAACGCCACTTCCGGGTAAGGCCTCTTCGTTGATGAACGTGTCGAGTACTTCGGCCACCCGCAGGCCGTTGCGGTTTACTCTACCTGCCATCTGTCTTTCCCAACCACTGCGATTCTCAAAGGACGACGCAACATACATGGGGTGGTAACGCTTTTCCATAGCGATGGAGCACGCGTCAGATCGCCCAGAAACTATTTTAAGACGCTCGCCTAACCAGGTATATTCCAGCGCCCCAAACCATAACAATAGGGATTAACACGGCAATCCACGCTGGAAACTCGAACACCATACTCATTGGTGGTAACAGGTCTTGAACATATTTCAGCAAGACGCCGACGACAATGCCAACGGAAAACCGGGCACCCATGCCGACTTCTCGTAACGGACCAACGACGAAACCGAGTGCGATAGTGATCAGTCCCAAAATCGCAAGCGGTTGCATCATTTTGCTCCAGTACGCTAGTTGATAACGGCGTGGGTCTAGGCCTTCCTTTTGCCGATAGTTAATTTGAAACGTTAGATCAGAAAAGCCTAACTTCCTCGGTTCGGCGGCCACGCCAGCCCGAACTAACCGGGCGTCCAAACCCGTTCTCCATTGGATCTCGTCATGCGACTCCACCGTTGTCTCTTCTATGCCAAAGTGTGTTTCGCCTACGTCTTTCAACCGCCATAAATTCAAGTCCGGGTCGTACTCTGCGCTATGCGCCCGGCGAGCTACACGCATCTCGTTGTCCGCATTAATTTCCCATTGTGATACGCCGAGTAAGTGACCATCGCGTGTCACGCCTTCAATGCTGGTGAACCGGTTTCCTTCCCGATGCCAGTATCGGTTTGTAAACCGAACATCCTCTGATACTTGGCGTTGTTGAATTTTCATTGCTGCACCGGACTGGACACCCCATGGTGCGACGTATTCTCCAATCAGAAACGACAAGGTAAGAAAGAGTACTGACGGCAACGCCACGGGTATAAATAAGCGTCCGAGAGAGACCCCGGCAGCGCGCAAAACCGTGATTTCAGAATGCGTTGACAAGGTACCAAGGCCGATCAAGGAGCCGATGAATACGACGAATGGGATCGACTCGTAAATTTGATTCGGTAAGTTGTAGAGAACGTAGAAGCCGGCGTCGGCAAACGTGTAATTTTGATCAATGCCACCGGCCTCATCGATAAGCGCAAAGACACCAGTCAGAGACACTGCGCATACAAGTACAGCCAAAATCGCCACAGTCACGGTTGTGGCTATGTAGCGATCTATCAGGGGTACCATCATGCTGGCCGATAGCTCTTTCGAATCAACACCCAGGCCGCTAGCGCCATTGCCACGTGGACGGGCCATAACCCGACGACCTGTAGCGAGGCTGTCTCAGCAATCAAGCTCTTACCGAATACAAGAAGAACGTAGTACAAGACGAATAGTCCGAGTCCAGGTATGACACGGCCGAAACGGCCACTGCGCGGAGTTACCCGGGCAATTCCGAATCCACACATCGCCCCGATAAGAGTCAATACCGGCAAAGCGAGTCGCCAATGCCACTCGGCGGCTTCGGCATTGATGGTCAATTGCAACTCGCCCGAGGGAATCGTCGAGGGATCACCGACATGCCGTTGGAGTTCGCCAAGCTCAATTCGCTGCGCCAATTTCTTGAATCGAATTACCTGGTAGTCGTGTTGTGCTGGATATCCTTCGTAACGAACACCATTCTCAAGCATCAAGTATCGATTTCCCGTGCCCTCGTCGACTAAGTAACTACCCTTATCGGCCCAAATGCTGATGACTTTATCGCCCTGCGTTTCGTTCATGAAAACGCCAGAAACTTCTTGCTCGCTGCGATCTACCTCCTCCACATACGAAACTCGAGTATCGTTCGAGAATGATCGGAAGGTCCCCGGGATAATGGCGTCAAATTCACTGATCGCACGCTGATTCAGGGCTATCTCAGATAGATATTTGAGCGCACTCGGCGTTACTTGCAAGCTGAAAAATCCAACCATTACTGCCAACGGAATGAGTACCCACAGTAACCAGCCGAGTAATCGTCTCGGTGTGACACCCCCCGACATCGCCGTGATGAACTCTTGGTCCGCGTGTAGCCGGCCAAAAGTAATGACTAGAGCGAGAAAAATGCTGAATGGAGCGATCACTTGCACGAACGCAGGAATGCGAAGCCCGATCAACCACCAAATCGCTTTGGCCGAATACATTCCACCGGCGGCGTCTTGTAGCAAACTTATGAAGCGACCTCCAAGGCCGACACAAATGAGAAGTAAAAAAACCAAAAGAAAAACCGCGACCAATTCCCGGGTGATAGACCGCGACAAAATACCCATCGCTAACTTGATCCTTCGCGCGTTGAGGGAGTCGGACTTAGCCCGGCATTGTATTGCCGTGGAACATCGCTCATTCAACGGCTCCTAACGTTGACGTTCCCTGGAATCCACCCAATCCGTTAGAATTTTGTATTTTGAGGACGGGCCAGGACTATGAAGTATTCCACGAAAGTGGGTAACGCGGGCGAATTCAAAACGGGCTGCCTTATCGCAACCCCCGCGCGGGCCCGAACGATCTTCCGAACAACAAAACATCGCGATTATGTAGACCGCGCAACCATAGATAGTGCGCACGGCAAAACGGTCGTATTAGCCTTACCAGACAAGATCGAACATTTGCTGGTCGTAGGAGCCGACGAGAAAACGCAATCTGAGAAGAACTTCCGGAAAAACATTGAGGCTGCGTCAACTGTACTGGCCCAGATTCCAGTCTCGGGCGCGGTATGGCACCTCAACGACATCGAGGTAGCAAACCGCGACGTTTATTGGAAAACCCGTAACGCGCTTTCGGCCCTGTCGAACGCTCTTTATCGATTTGACGAATATAAATCGCACCGTGATAAGGCTTCCCGTCCTCGTCGCGTTGCGATTCACGTCGATCGTCGAACTCGGGCTAACACCCTCCGCGCCATTCGACACGGTCACGCACTCGACGCCGGGCTGGAGCTCGCCAAGAATCTTGGCAATCAACCCCCTAATATCTGCAATCCGGTTTACCTCGCGCGGGAGAGCCGAAAGTTGGGGCGGTTACCCAAAACCAGCGTTCGGGTCATTGACGAAAAACAAATGCAAACTATGGGGATGGGTGCATTCATGTCCGTTACCCGCGGTAGCGAAAACCCGGGGAAAATGATCGTTATTCGCTACAACGGTGGCAGCAAGGGCGAACCACCCATTGCGCTGATCGGTAAGGGCATTACTTTTGATTCTGGCGGCATCAGCCTTAAATCGGGCGCCGGGATGGATGAAATGAAATTCGATATGGCAGGGGCCGCAGCGGTACTTGGAGCAACGCGAGCAGCCATCGATGCACGGCTCTCACTTAACATACTGTGCATTGTCGCGGCCGCTGAAAACATGCCTTCCGGAAAGGCGTCGAGGCCGGGTGACATTGTCACCACGTACTCCGGGAAAACCGTAGAGATCCTTAACACTGACGCAGAAGGCCGACTCGTCCTCTGCGACGCTATCTCGTACGCGAAAACGCTGAAACCTACAGTAATCGTTGATGTAGCAACACTAACTGGCGCTTGCGTCGTGGCGTTAGGCAGTCACGCCTCTGCACTTTATTCCAACGACGACGCATTAACTCACTCGCTGGAGGTCGCTGGCAAATACATCCAGGACCGGGTCTGGCCGATGCCGCTATGGGACGAATATCAGCAACAGTTGTCGAGTCCGTTCGCGGACATGTCGAACATCGGCGGTCGTGAAGCGGGATCCATTACGGCAGCATGTTTTTTATCTCGATTTGCCGAGTCTGTGAAGTGGGCCCACCTTGACGTAGCCGGCACGGCCTACCGCAGTGGTGTCCACAAAGGGTCTACGGGACGACCTGTGCCTCTTTTATTTCAGTACCTTATTGATCAGTTGCAATGACCCGAATCGACTTCTATATTCTTCCTGACGTTGATCATGCGGCCAAACTGCGGTTCGCCTGTCGTTTGGCACATCGAGCGGCATGCACGGGTAAACGTGTTAACGTTCAAACCGCTGACGCGTTGGAATCGCAAGAGCTCGACGAGCTTATGTGGGCCTATCCACCGGGAAATTTTCTCCCACACGAGATTGCGGCCGATCGAACGGAAAACACCAACGTGCCGGTCCTCATTAGCCACGAAGAGCCTATCGCAGCTGAAGATCACGTGCTCATTAACCTGGGTACCGAAATACCCGCTTTTTTCGCTCGATTTGAACGCGTTGCCGAAGTCATCTTGGAACCCGAGCGCGCAATCGCGCGCGAGCGATATCGTGTCTACCGTGACAAAGGGTACCCTCTCTTTCATCACGACCTCGACAATTGGGAAGAACAATGACTGAACCAATGGCTTGCCGGGGCCGCATCGCCGTATCTAAAAACCGTAGTCGAACTAGCGGATGTATGAGTTGAGGCAGCTGGACGACAGCTTCAATCCGGATGCAATTGAACAGGCCTTGTACGCCGAATGGGAAGAAAGCGGTTACTTTGCGCCAACGCCAGCGCCCGAACCGTATTCCATCGCCATACCGCCACCTAATGTCACTGGAACGTTGCATCTCGGACACGCATTTCAACATACGTTGATGGACGCATTGATACGTTATCAACGGATGTCAGGAAAACAAACGCTGTGGCAAATGGGCACCGACCACGCGGGAATTGCTACCCAGATGGTTGTCACCGAACAGATGGCAACTGAGGGTCTAACGCTCGAAGACGTCGGGCGAGAGGCCTTCATCAAACGGGTT
>JAYGFA010000099.1:0-53610 GCA_046582115.1 Pseudomonadales bacterium
TGGTGCGAGGGGATCTCGACCTGGTAATTACTGCGGATCCAATTCGCGGGCTGGATCTCGCGTACTTGCCGCTTTTTGGGTATGAGGCGGTTCTAGCCGTGGCGACCGATCATGAGTTGGCACAAGAGACTTGTATACAGCCTCAAGATTTGGCCAAGGAAACGTTGATTACCTATCCAGTGGATCGGAGCCGTCTCGATGTATTTAGTTCGTTTCTAGAGCCGGCCGGAGTGGAGCCAGGTGCAATTAGAACGGCCGAACTCACCACAATGATGATCCAGCTTGTGGCTAGTGGCCGAGGGGTGGTGTGTTTGCCTAATTGGGCTCTGCATGAACACGTCGAAAAGAATTACATTGTCGCTAAATCGTTAGGCGAAGAAGGTATATGGCCGAATCTATACGCCGCTGTACGGCCGGACGAGGTTTCTGTTCCCTTCCTCGCAAGCTTTGTAGAGACCGCAAAAAAAACGTGTTTTGCGACGCTGGTGGGGATCGTTCCCGCAGACGAAGATGTTGCAGCCTCAGCGACAACTCCTGAATGATGTGTCTAAGGTCAAGGGATTAGTACGACTTCGCGCCAGTTACTGTCCACGCGGGTGAAATGGCGCCGGTCATGTACGCCGTTTGGCTGATCGAGATCGAGACGTTCAATCTCGGATGGGACCAGAAGGTACCCGTTTGCGGTCGGTGGCGCCCTTTTGGGTTCGGGTATGCGGTCAAGTGCGGTGAGCAACGCTTCTCTTGACGGGATGCTGGAACTTTGAGGATGGATTGCGTAGAGCCAATCTAATTTTCTAGGAACCAGAGGGCGTAGTTTCCAACTTTCGGCGACAATGTCAGGGTCGATCGCGGTGACTGAGGCTGTCAGGCGATATTGAATTTTCAGCGTGTGTAAATATATCAGAATGGATAGCGATTCAGATTGCCTAAATTCTTCGGTCTTCGGACTCGAACTGTTGAAAAAGAGCGCGAGCTGATCGTTAACGTCGCGTAATACCAGAACGCGAGATCGAGGTTTGCAGTCTGGAGTGACGCTGGCGACAACGCAGAGATCAGCCCACGGGTCTCCCGCGTTCCTGGCGATGTCTCGGTCTGCCTTGAGCTGCTGGACAGGATCGGTCACCCAGGCTGCCGCCACAGCCCTGACGTGATTTCTAGCGATCCAAGGTATACACAACGGACGAGGGTATTAGGACTCGTCTGTATCACTCTCGTCCTCCACCAATTTTCGGCGAATGTCGGCAATATCGCGCTGTATTTCGGAAACACGGAATAGCACGTCTGGCAGTTGATCGACGAGTCGGTAGATTCCGTAGGCGATTCCGAGAACGGCGATGCAGGTGATGAAAGACAACATAAAGGAGATTTCCTTTTCAGACCCAGAAACGATTTCACGTATACCGTCTTGCATGACATCCGTCCAGAGCCGATATTTCAATCTATTCCCGTTATATCAGCCCAATTTCGAGGTATTTGGTACGTTGGATCTGTTGGACAAAGTAGATGCTCTCACGAAGAGTTCTCGCCAGGTTTAATGAACCGATTAACGTGAAGTCGAGTCGACCCCATGTCCGCCCATGGGGTTGTCACGTCGAAACAAACGGCACCCGAGGGGGGAAGACGGTATTCCGTTTGACCCGCAAGCGAGTTGGCGAGATGACTGATGCCGGGGTTGTGTCCAACGATGGCGGCGGAACGAATTTCGTGCGGGATTGACCGCGCTGCGACCAAGAGCTCGTCGGCCGACGCCATGTAGATATGGTCTTGTTCTAGAACTACCGCGCTGCTTTCGCCGGCGATCAGTTTCGCCGTCGCAATTGCACGCAGGGCGGTGCTTGTGAGAACGAATTCGGGAACACCGGTCGTGGAGCGAATAGCTCGCGCAACAACAGCTGCTTGCTCTTGGCCCTGGAGGGTTAATGGTCGTTCGAAGTCGGGCATTTGGAGAGAGGGGGCCGCAAGGCCGTGTCGAATGATCCAAAGCGACTTGCGGTTCTCACGCCGCCGCATACGTTGCCCACGTTCTTTTGCGAAGCTGGTAGCCTATAAGTTCTACGGGGCGGAGATAAGCTGAAATCATGGGACTTCGCGGAGACGCGGCGATCGTGGGTTTTGCCGAGTTCAAGCACGAACGCAAGTACACCGGACCGCGGTTGTTCACGATAGAACAATGGTCCGAACTGACGGCCGTAGCACTGGACGATGCGGGACTGCAACTTGCTGACGTCAACGGCATCACCTGCACGGACATTCGTGAATCGGGGATGTTCACACCCGCAACCATCGTTGAATATTTGGGGCAACCGGTCAATTTTGCCGAACGTATTGATCTTGGAGGCGCTTCCTCGGTGGGGATGATATGGCGAGCAGCCGCTGCAATCGAACTAGGCATAGCCGACGTTGTTGTTTGTGCAATGCCGGGACTTCCAATCCCTTCTAATCCGGAGCCACGGGCAATCGATCCACGACGTTTTTTCCAGTCCAGTAGCAACGAATGGGGTTCGCCACAGGCTGAATTTGAAATTCCGTACGGCAATCTCGCGCAGAACTGTGGTTATGCAATGATCGCGCAGCGTTACGGTGCTCAGTACGGTTATAAAGAAGAAGCCATGGCTAAACTCGTGGTTGATCAGCGTCTGAATGGAGCGTTGAACCCGCTTGCGGCGTTTTATGGCAAACCAACAACGGTGGAAGAAGTGTTGGCAAGCAAGCTGATTGCCGATCCGCTACGGATGCTTGAGATCGTTATGCCTGTCGCTGGGGGCGGGGCTGTCGTGGTCGCGGGCCGCGAAGTGGCGGAGCGTTGCCGTCACCGACCAGCTTGGATCACTGGGTTCGGCGAACACCTAACCATTAAGACGCCCACGTATGCGAAAGACATGTGCGCAACGCCCGTGGGTCCTGCATCCACACAAGCTTTCGCGATGGCGGGTTTGGAGCCTGGCGATATCAACGCGGCCGAGATCTACGACTGCTACACCATTACGGTGTTAATGACATTGGAAGATGCAGGTTTTTGCGCCAAGGGAGAAGGCCAGCGCTTCATAATGGATTCGGACATGACCCACGAGGGCAATTTCCCCGTTAATACCCATGGCGGTCAGTTAGGCATGGGCCAGGCTGGAGCTGCCGGCGGGATGACCCAAGTGGTTGAGGCCACAAGGCAGATCATGGGCCGAGCCGAGAATAGACAGGTGAGCGCCTGCGACAATGTGTATGTATCGGGAACGGGTGGGATCATGAGCGAGCAGGTGGCACTTATCCTGCAAGGAGGTTAATGCATGGATCTGGTGAAACCCGTTCCGCGGCCATCCTCGACCACGCGACCTTTTTGGGATGGGCTTAACGAGCGCAAGGTTCAGATTCAACGGTGTGATGCGTGTGATTCGTGGGTATTTTATCCGCGCACGCGTTGCCCCTCTTGTTTGAGCGATCGGCTGGTATGGCGAGAAGTATCTGGTCACGGAGTCCTCTATACCTACACGGTTGCGCGCCAGCCAACGGCGCCGCACTTCGCCGACGAAACGCCGCAGCGATTGGCTGTGGTAGAGCTCGATGAGCGTGTGCGAGTCACGTCGACACTTGTCAATGTTGAACCGCCGGACATTGTCATTGGTATGCGGTTGCAACCCTATTTCGATCAGGTGTCGGACACCATAACGTTGCTGCGTTATCAACCGGTTTGAGCACTATCGGAATCTGTCAGGATCTAACTGGAGCCTAATCCCAGATTTCGAAGAATTCTTCGAACGCCTTAAATTGTCCGCCCTCAACCGCTGACGGTACGACAATGGGTGTTTTAATGCCCGCATCAAACCAGGCCGCTAACCCATCTCGGATATCGGTAGCCGTTCCGAACAATGTGGTGTCGGCGAGCCAGCGATCGGAGAGGCAAGAGGTAACTCGATCGAAGTCACCCTCGTTAACCGCCGCCTCGACTGCTTCCATTTCGTCCTCGTATCCCGCCTCTTTCCAGTAGTTGCGGTAATTTGGAAGCATCGCGTAGTTGGTCAGTGTACGGCGATTAACCGCTTTCGCGACTTCGACATCGTCGTGAATACACGTTGGGATCATATTACCGATGAAGAAATGGTTATCGGTACGACTTTGCTCACTCAAGATCGCCAGTGAACTGGCCATGTGTGAGCGCGCGCCGTTCGCGAATACCATTCCATTTGCGACGGTTTCCGATAGTTGAATCATCTTTTTCCGCAGGGTCGCAAAGATAATTGGCGGGAGCTCACCGGCCCGCGGAACTGCACGCAGGTCGTCAGCAAAGCTACGCATATCGACTAGCGGATTCCCTTGCTTGATACCTAACCGGTTCATTGTCGGTCCATGACTGACGCCAACGCCAAAGTCGAATCGTCCCCCCGATACCTCGTGGATGAAGCTTGCCATCTGGGCAAATTCTTGAACATTACGGGTGTAGATAGGCTGTATGCTTGTCCCGAAGCGAATCTCCGAAGTTGTGAACGCGAGTGCTTCACATAGTGCGAGGCCGTCTGAAAGACTCGGGCAATAAATTCCAGGGAACCCCCGTCGCTCGATCTCGCTGGCGAGATCCAATGTTCGTTGACGGCGCCCCGGAACAGCAGCAAGACTTAGCGCCGGTCGCGTGCGATCCATAACAAATCCTTTTCGGGTATGCGTAATGGAGCTAGCAAAAATAGCAGCGGCCTTGTAGGTCGGGAAGCGCCGGGCGACTTTTGTTTATGTCCCACTTATGGTGCTCGACGCGCGCTGACGAAAGAGCGTGACGAGCAGGAGGCCGGCCACGAAGCCACCGATATGTGCCCAGAAAGCGACGCCTCCGCCTTGTAGACCGAGAGTTGGCAGACCCGAGACAAGCTGGATGACAAACCACCAACCAAGAATGAAAACAGCGGGAACCGACACCGTAGTAATAAAGAAACCAAGAAAGACCAGTGTTCGAACTCGGGCACGGGGATAGAGAACAGCGTAGGCACCCATGACGCCGCCGATTGCGCCAGAGGCACCGACCATGGGTATGACACTGGTTGTGTCGGTTGCGATCTGAGCCGCTGCGGCGACCAAGCCGGCGAGTAGATAGAAAAGCGTGAAACGAAATGCACCCATTGCGTCTTCGACGTTATCGCCGAAGACCCACAAGAACCACATGTTTCCGATTAGGTGTAACCAACCCCCGTGCATGAACATTGAAGAAACCAATGTGATGAGATTGGTCTCGCCATCAAACTGACATATTAGATGTTGGGCAATACGCAGTTTGCTCCCTGGTTCAATGGTCCCCAGAAGATCGCCGGGAACGAGACCGAAACGGCAAAGAGACTCCGAAAATCCAGGGTCGAAACCAAAGCGTTGGAATAGCGCCCAAGCAACCACGTTAAGACCGATGATGATATACGTCGCGATTGGACGTCGACGCGTCGGATTGTCATCGCTGAGTGGGAAAAGCAACGAATATCCCGCTAGCTTGTTTGGAGAATTCGACTGACAGCCTTTAACAACCGATTGTTCTCCTCCGGTTTACCGATGGTTATGCGTAGGCAACGTTCGAGTGGCGATGAATCAAAATAGCGGACCAGTATTTCCTCGTCCCGAAGCGACCGATAGAGCGTCGATGCGTTCGCTGGACCGGGCACCTGTGCCAGCAGGAAATTCGCTTGAGATTCTGGGACGGCAAACGCCATCCTCTGCAACTCGTGGCGCACTCGGCTGCGTTCTGCCCTGACTTTCGCACAGTTCTTTAGGGCATGGGCAGAGTCGTTGAATGCGACCAGCGCCAGGGACTGCGTGATCGCATCGATGTTGTAGCTGTCGCGGGTCTTGGTGGCCATCGGTTCAATCAACGCAGCATTACCGATGAGAAAGCCGAGTCGGAGACCTGCTAACGAATAACCCTTGCTAAGCGTACGAAGTACCAGAACGTTGTCGAATTCATGGACTAAAGGGATCGAGCTATAGCCCAGTTCGGGATCCACGAAATCGGCGTAAGCCTCGTCGATTAGGAGAACGCCGTCGAGCTCGCCAGCTATCTCGCGTAGCGTGTCACTGGAACACAGGACCCCGCTGGGCGCATGCGGATTCACAAGACAGGTGAGCTGCGCGTCCGACATGTTTATTCGCTCACTAAACCTGTTGGGCAATGTCCAGTCTGTCTCTAATCGCAGAGACTCGATACGACAGTCCTGAATGTTGGCTAGCACCGGATACAGAGAATAGCTGGGATCAGCCATCCCTAATACCCCATTTGGTTTGACGAACGTTGTCACGGCGAGACGGAGGCCCTCATCACCACCATTGGTAACGACAACGTTTTCGGCTGACACATCGAATCGAGATGCGACAAGCTTGCGGAGGTTACTTGCCGAAGGGTCCGGATAGCGTTGCAGAACATCAGTATCAAAGTTCTTCAGAGCCGTTTTGATCAGCGGGCTCGGTGGGTAGGGATTTTCGTTGGTATTGAGTTTTACAACAGCTCCGTCCGTTTGTTGTTCACCATAGGTGTAGCCTTGCATCGCCGTAATACTGTCGCGTTCGTAGCTCATTCCTCGTCGGTTGCGTCTGTTCTTTTTACGATTTCGCCAGTCTGACCAGATTCTGCCGGACCCAGCAAATATGCGATCCATTGAGTTGCGGGGTTCGCTTCCAACGCAATCTTGGCAGTGATCGTAAGTGGTACAGAAAGAAGCATACCAACGGGACCGAGAACCCAACCCCAAAACACTAATGAAAGAAAGACCACCAGGGTTGAAAGACCGAGTCCCCGCCCCAGGAATTTGGGTTCAACCACATTTCCCATTATCACGTTCACCAGGACATATGCCGCCAACGTTCCGATAGCGGTGATCGGACCGAGTTGAACCAGTGTGAGTAATACCGCGGGTATAGCTGCAATGATGCTGCCGATGGTCGGGACGTAATTCAGCATGAATGCTAAGACCCCCCACAACAATGGGAAGTCGACTCCGATAAGCGCCAAGAAAGATGTGACGATGACGCCGGTGGCAACGCTGACAGTCGTTTTGATGGCGATGTATCGATTGACGTTGGCGATAAAACGGTCGAAATACACGAGATCGCGATCAGGTTCGGCCAATATAGCCCGAAGTTTTGTAGGAAAACTGGAGGCTTCAGCCACAATAAAGATGACAGTCAGCAGGATGAGGAAACCGTTGGAGAGCGCCTTGCCAAATCCGCGCACAGTATTTGCTGCGAGCGACAGCGCACTACCGGGATCAAATTGCGAGCTAAACAATTCGCCGGATGCGGGAATGCCAAGGCTATTTAGGATCGGTCCTAAGAGACCGATCAGGTCTCGGAGTCGCTCTTCGTAGAAACCTTGTTGAGCCGAAAACTGCTGTATCGATTCTGCCACTAGCAAGCCGAGCCCGAGCAATACGAAAATTAATGCCGCGGTAACAAGAGTGATCGCGAGCGCCATTGGAACCCGTGATCGGTTCAGCCAGAAAATCGGGGTAGCGGCTACGGTTGCAATAAATCCCGCCAGCAGAAACGGCACCATGATGTCTTCCGCCGCCTTGATGCCGGCGATGATGATCACGATAGCCGCGCACGTCAGCAGGGCACTGCTGGGACGACGGGACCTATCGCTCAATGCCACGTCCGGCGATTGGCTAGGCTGGGTAACTCGCGGCGGACCCGTTCGACTTCCGCCGGATCGATGGTTGCAATTGCAAAGCCGTTACCACCATCGCATTCAGCCACGATTCGACCCCAAGGGTCGACAACGAGAGCGTGACCGAACGATTGACGGTTGCGATGTCCATGGGCGCCATGCTGTGCGGGCGCGATCACGTAAGCTTGGCATTCGATAGCCCGGGCTCGCAGCAATACATGCCAATGGTCCTGCCCCGTGGTCTTGGTAAACGCGCTCGGGATTGTTACGGCAATGGACCCAGCGTCCACCAGATCTTGGTATAGAGCGGGGAATCGGACGTCGTAACAGACGCTGAGTCCTAACGTACCGAAAGGCATTTGCGTGGTCACAGCTTCGTCACCGGGGATGGTCGCTTTTGACTCGAGTAGACGCGTTCCGTCCGCGAGGTCGACATCGAAGAGGTGAATTTTTCGATATCGTGCGGCCAGAACACCGTCCGGATCGATATGTATGCAGGTATTGTAGGAGCGGTCGTCACCTGCGCGTTCGGGAAAACCACCGGCAACGACATCGATTCGATGAGACTGGGCAATTTCTCGACAGGTTTTCAATATGGGTCCACCGTCCGGTAGATTTTCCAACCAAGGTTGACGGTCACGTTCTGAACCGATGTACGCGAAAGCCTCCGGAAGGAATACGACCCGGGCGCCGGCTCTCGCAGCAGCGTCTGAGAGTTTGCGTGTGGTTTCAAGATTTTCCAAGACGTCTGCCGTTGCACACATCTGTACGATCGCGATGGGAGTGGTTTGGCTCATGACGCGAGTTTGCCTAAAACGAACATCGTCGGAAACCTCGTCCCGCACATCCTAAAGATCAGGATGCGTACAAACGATGTCTGATCCGATGAATGCCTCGATCGCCGGGAGATTAAAAGCATCGTCTTCGGAAACGAAGCTGATTGATACGCCGGAAGCCCCCGCGCGACCGGTTCTGCCAATGCGGTGGACGTAGGATTCAGCGTCTTCGGGTAGATCGTAATTGATGACGTGACTAATGCCTTCAACGTGTATGCCTCGGCCTGCTACATCTGTCGCCACAACGAGATTGGTTTTACCTTCTTTAAATCGGTTGAGAGTCGCCAGCCGTTTGCGTTGCGGGATATCGCCGGCCAATCCTTCGCATTCAATTCCCTGGCGATTTAGGTGTGACACTAGATGTCGCGCCTGATCCCTTCGATTAACGAATACAAGTGTGTGGGAAGGTTTTTTATGTTGGATAAATCGCACCAGCGTGCCCGCTTTGTCGGCTTTCGCGGTGTGCCAGAAACGCTGGTCGACGGAGTCGACGGCGACTTGATCAGGCTGGATGACGACATGCATCGGATCGATGGTCCACTGATCGGCTAGATTCATAACGCCATCGTTGAATGTGGCACTAAAGAAGAGAGTCTGGCGATCGCGCTTCTTTGGTGTTTGATAAACAATGCGGCGAACATCGGGAATGAACCCCATATCGAGCATGCGGTCCGCCTCGTCGATAACTAGAATTTCGACTTTGCGTAGGCTGACAACGCGGCGGTTACAGAAGTCAATCAGCCTTCCGGGCGTTGCAACGAGAATATCAACGGGCCGTCTTTCGAGTTCTTGTTGCTGTCGATCGAAATCCATGCCGCCGATAACGGCGACCACATGGGCGCGCATATGACGCGATAGATCCCGGGCATCTGCCTCGATTTGCAGCGCAAGTTCCCTCGTCGGCGCGAGGATCAGCGCCCTCGGTTTGCCCACGGGACCCGATTCCTCCGGCGGGAATTCGACCTGTTGCGTAAGAATAGTGATCAGAAACGCGGCGGTTTTACCCGTACCGGTCTGTGCCTGTCCGGTAACGTCGTAATCGGAGAGGCTATACGGAAGCACCGCACTTTGTATTGGGGTGCAAAGTGTAAAGCCAAGATCCGCGATAGCCGACGTAATCGCAGGCGGCAGTGCAAATTCAGCGAATGTAACAGCTTCCTCGTTTTCGCTCATATGGATTAAGAACTCCTTCGTACTAACAGTTCAAGACAGACTGCGAGAATCTCTATCGCCGTTTCGATTTCATCGACGGAAGCGAAAGTGGGTGCAATCCGGATCACACAATCGTCGGGATCATGGCCGTAAGGAAATGTCGCCCCAGCGGGCGTTAACGCGACGCCAGCAGCAGCTGCCATGGCAACAATTTGGGATGCGAGACCGGGCGCTGTCGTTAATGTCACGAAATAGCCGCCACCGGGTTGTGTCCAAGTTGCGAGATCACGATTCCCCAAGTGTTTTTGGAGGCAGCGGTCCACCGTTTCGAACTTTGGTTTGAGGATTCGCGCGTGTGCAGCCATGTGGTCGTCTAAGCGGCCGTTCAAGAACTTGGCGTGGCGTAACTGATTCACTTTATCCGGCCCGATGGTCATGACCGCGAGACGCGATTCAATTGCATTTAACGTGTTCTCTGATCCGCCGATAAATGCGATGCCGCCGCCGGCAAACGTGATCTTGGACGTGGATGCAAACATGATGATGTTGTTGTCGGTTCCGTGTTTACGAGCGCTCGCGAGTATCGGCGCTAGCTCCGCTGCCGGGAAATCTAGGTCGTGGACGGCATAAGCATTGTCCCAAAGGATTAGCAAAGGTCCTCGGGCTTTCTTCGGAAGGGCTGCAATTCGATCGACTGTGTCCGGGTCGTAAATACAACCCGTGGGATTGGAGTACTTCGGTACGCACCAAAGAAATCGGCACTGGGCATCCGAACGGATCGTCTCTTCCAGGGTATCCATATCCGGGCCCGTCGTTGTTATCGGCACCGGAAACATTTCGATATCAAACGATTCCGTCAGCGCGAAGTGGCGGTCATATCCAGGTACTGGGACGACAGCATGAGCAGATCCCAGCTCACTGAAACGCTGGCCGCAAAGTCCGTAATGCATGGCAGTGTCGATTACCAGTTGCATCGCTTGTAAGCTCGAATTACCGCTCACGATGATGTTTTCAGGGTCAGTACCAAGCAGCTGGGCGCCCAGTCGACGTGCCTCAGGAATACCGCGCAACCCGCCATAATTTCTGGCATCAGTTCCGTCCTCAAGCCGGTAATCACCGCCGAGGATGCCATCGAGCTCATCGGACAGAGCCAATTGTTCAGGTGCCGGCTTCCCCCTGGTGAGGTCCAATGGCGGTTGTGTTCGTTGGAGTTCGGCCAATCGTGATTCGAACGCTTCCACGGTCGGCTCGTTAACCTGGGTTTTGCTCATTCCGAAATGCCAGTACTTTCTTTACGACCCAACATGAGATTGAGGTTCTGAACGGCGGCGCCTGCGGCGCCCTTTCCGAGGTTATCCAGTCGCGCGACAACGAGTATTTGTTCGTCGCGTCCGAACACCATCAAGTCAATTCGGTTGCTGCCGTTGCAAGCGGTGGGTGAAAGAAATCCTTCATCAAGTTCGTTTTCAACGGGTGCTTCGACGACCCTCACAAACGGTTCGTCGGCATAGCGATTTTGGTAGATTTCAACGAGATCTTTCGGTTGAACCAAGAGATTGAGTTCGCGCATAAATAAAGGTGTTTGGACCAGCATGCCCTGAAAAAAGTTTCCGACGCTCGGCATGAAGAAAGGGGCTAGCTCTAGCCCAGCGTAGTGCTGCATTTCGGGAAGGTGTTTGTGGCTCAAGCTGAAGGCGTATGGACGCGTCGGGTGTTCATCTTCAACCGCTTGCGAGTAGTTTGCTATCAGTTGCCGTCCTCCGCCAGAATAGCCCGACAGTGCGTGCGTTCGAATTAAGGCATTCTTCGAAATAACGTTTTCATCGACAAGTGGCCGGATACTCAGCACAAACCCGGTGGCGTAACAGCCTGGATTTGAAACTAGGCGAGATTCTCGAATAGCGTTCCGTTGCCCAGGCGTTAGTTCGGGCAGTCCATATACCCAGTTATCCTGAACGCGATGGGCCGAGCTTGCGTCGATAAAACGCGCTGTCTCGGAGAGCGTTACCGCTTCCCGAGCCGCGTCGTCAGGAAGACAGAGGATGACCACGTCAGCAGACTCGAAACATTCGTGCCTCGCTTCGGATTGTTTGCGGCGTTGGGTATCAATGCTCAACAGCTCGATGTCGTCCCTGGCTGCGAGGCGCTCGGTAATTTCAAGCCCCGTGGTGCCTGCCTGGCCATCAATGAAGATCCTAGCGCTCGCGGACACGATATTTGCTCGGAAGCCGTGCGAGCGCTCATTCTAACAGGCATAGCGAATCGCAGAGTCCGTGAGGCGTGTGCGGTGCCGTTTGACACACAATCCAAGAGACGCTCATGGGTCGCAAACAGTTAACAATGAAAAAGCCGATTTATGTGGAATTTGATTCGGTCGAGCGTTCGTGCGTGAAAATGGGCAACAAAGAGAGATTCTGTTACGAGCTTAATTGGATGACGGGAATTCCCGACAACCTTGGATTTCGATCGTCGTTACGCATCTTTGTGAGCAAAGCGGTTCTATCGGGGCGTGAGCCTGGCCAGCGATCGGAAAGACTCTGTACGAGCGGAACGTCCGGCAAGACGTTCCGCATTAGATGGATGAAACGAAGGGTTTTGAACCCGTCAAACCACTCATGACGTTGTCGAACGCTTGGATTTCGGGCGACGTAATCAAAATAACCCAGTTGTTTCAACGTCGTTACAGCTGGTCCTTCGAGCGAGTTTTCGGTACCTGAGGAAATGGCGTTGATAACATCACGTAGGTATTCGAATGACTGCGGGTGATAACTCAAGTAACAATCATCCGCCTGGGTAATAGATGCGATAGATGGCCCTGTCCCGAAGGGTACTCGGTGCGAGAGGCGTGCATTGATTACGATTTCGGGCGAACCCAGCAAATGGATGTTGGACACCTTGCATAATTTATTTAGGAAGTAGAAATCTTCCGCTGCGTTACGTCGTGGAAATCCGCGGACCTGAGCGTAGGCCGTGGCGGAAACGCTGATTGTGCTACCGAGCGTGTGGAAGGCGTAGGGTGAGCCCGCCAGGCGCAAACCAGCGACATAATGGCGCATGTGAAGCTCATATAACTGTGCTCGGCGCAGAATGTCCGGATCGGCCGACACATGACGGTAGGGGTAGAGATACGTGCCGTCAGCGGCAGCTACCGCTGCGGTATAACCATTCGGCAACTGTACGTCGGCATCGATTGAGAAGATGTACGGTTGGGAAATCATGCCATCGTGAATATGCCCAAGCGCTATATCGGCGCCGATTTTTCTAGCGAGGCCGACACCTTGGTTTTTCGGAATCGGTTGGTTGACGCGGTCTACTGTAAGCAGATTTGATGCCGTCAGATGTTGGAGTAGTGTTTGCGAGCGCTGATAAATTGGGGTTTCTGGATTAATGTTATCCGGAACGTTGACGACGATGATCATGAGCACATCCGGTCCGAGCGTGTCGAGCATTTCCTGCGCGAATTCGGGCGGTTCGTCGTAAGCAGGGACGACCACAACGTGGCTGTATCGCTTGGTCAAAGGTCGCCGTCGCCGAGCTTCGGGCTCGGAGTAACGATCGAGGTATTGATGGATGGGGTTCTTCAATTCGTTAGTGGAGCGCAGCTCGCGGCGGTAGCTCCTTCATGATCTGGGCCTCTGCGGCGAGTAGCGCATCCAAGCGGTCTTGCGTACCACCGACGACGTGCGCCAGCTTCAAGAACAACTCAAAATGGTGCGCTTCACTTTCAGCGATTTTCTTGTAAAAACGCTGCAATTTCGGATCTTCAAGTGCGTGCGCAATTAAGTTGAAGCGCTCGTGTCCTCGGTATTCGATGATTGCACCCACTAAAAGTCGATCGACCAGAAAAGCTTCTGATCCAGTACGTATTTCCTGATTGAGTGCTCTAACGTATGCGTCTCGACGGTCCGGTCCGGGTTGCAAACCACGGCTGATGAGAAGTTTCACGACTTCCCTGTAGTGGGTAAGTTCTTCAACAGCGAGATCGCACATCGGCCCCAAGATCGCTGGTTGGTCGGGATAATGCGATGCGATATTTAGAGCCATCCCCGATGCTTTCTTTTCTGCTGATGCATGGTCCTGCAGAAAAGTGTTGAAGTCCGAAAGCACCGCTGTGAGCCACTCCGTCGTAGTGGCAGTATCTGTTTCAAGCTTCAAGAAAGTACGCGCTCCAGAAACCCCTTGATATCAACGATTTCTTCGGGACAGACATTGTGGCCCATCCCGTATTCGCGCCAATCGATTTGGTAATTAAGGGCTGTCAAAGCTTCGCGCGAGGTTACTGCGCGGGTGATAGGAATCATTGGATCGGCGATTCCATGTGCCATGAAAATAGGTGTGTCGACACTAACGAAACTGACTTCGTTACCGACGTTCTCATGGTCATGAACGTACGTTGATAATGCCATCAGACCCGCAAATCGAGTCTCGGCCCGCAAGCCGAGATGCAGGGCGATGACTCCACCCTGTGAAAAGCCTGCAAGTACAATTCGATTTGTCGGGATGCCAATGCGATTTTCAGTTTCAACTAATTCTTGAATCGCGGCGGCCGATGTACGAATGTCGTTCGTACCGGAGAGCGGCGAGCCCGGGTCGATGTCATACCAAGCTCGCATTTGCATACCGCCATTAACGGTCACGGCGCGTTCGGGGGCATGCGGGAAGACAAAACGGATAGGAATGTCTAGGTCCAGTTCCGAAACGATGGGTTCGAAGTCGTGACCGTCAGCACCGAGTCCGTGAAGCCAAATGACAGCGCCAGCGGGCGATTGCCCAGGATCAATTTCGATGGTTTCAAGTGTCATGCATGGAGTTCAGCAGGAACGCGCCGTTTTTTCAATTACCTTCGTTGGCGGCTGTCGACGGTCATACAGGCCGGCCGCATTATTGTGTTTGACAGTGGATGTATCGTTGGCGAGGGATCTCACGACCAACTCCTTGGCAGCAATGAGCTGTATCTTCAATTTGCGTCAGCGCAGCGCTTGTCGAGTGCTAACGGGGTGACTCTATTTCGGTATGGACCGAAAAAAAGCGACGGCAAGATTTCTTACGCACGAAGCCGGCGGGGCTTCCAGCAAGGGATAGCTGATTCGCATCGATATCCCGGATACACTCCAACGATCGAAGGCATGGGAGGTACGTTTTGGGTCCATTAAATGGTTTTCGCGTCATCGAGCTCGCCGGCATCGGTCCCGGGCCGTTCTGCGGGATGATGCTGTCGGACATGGGCGCTGAAGTAATACGGGTGGATCGCATAGCGAAAGGGGTCGGGGCGCCGAAAGACGTGCTTCAACGCAATCGCCAGTCCGTGGCGGTCGACCTAAAAAAACCCGAAGGAATCGAGATCGTACTCAAATTGGTTGAATCAGCCGATGCCCTTTTCGAAGGTTTCAGACCGGGTGTGACGGAACGACTTGGGTTGGGTCCGGACGAATGTATGGCGCGTAACGAAAAGTTGGTGTACGGGCGTATGACAGGGTGGGGCCAAGATGGACCACTTGCTCAAGCCGCCGGCCACGACATTAATTACATCGGGTTGTCCGGGGCGCTTCATGCTATCGGCGAGCCGGGAGGGAAGCCGGTGCCTCCATTGAATCTTATCGGCGACTTTGGCGGCGGCGGTATGTTGCTTGCGTACGGACTCGTCTGTGCCCTGCTGGAGGCACAAAAGTCCGGTAAGGGACAGGTTGTGGACACGGCGATGGTGGACGGAGCTGCATCGCTAATGGCTATGTTCTTTTCCATGGCGGGCCATGGTTTCAATGATGAACGAGGAACTAACTTGTTGGATGGTGGTTCACATTTTTATAACACCTACGAGACCAAAGATGGACAACACGTATGTGTCGGATCGATTGAGCCGCAGTTCTATCAGCTACTGATCGAAAAGGCTGGTGTCGATGTGAATCGTTTTGGTCCGCAGATGGATCGGGATCAGTGGTCGGGCTTTAGGGATGAACTCGAAGACGTTTTCAAGACGAAAACAAGAGACGAGTGGTGCGAAATTATGGAAGGCACGGATGTGTGTTTTGCGCCGGTCTTATCAGTTTTCGAAGCACCTTCGCACCCTCACAACATACACCGTGGCACGTTCATCGAAGTAGACGGAGTTGTTCAACCTTCGCCGTCGCCTAGGTTTAGTCGCACGATGGCCGAAGTCTCGCACGCGGCAAGGGTTCCAGGAGAGGACTCGACGGAAGTGCTGTCGGGCATTGGCTTCAATGAAGATGAGCTGCAAACGTTGCGCGAGCAAGGGGTGATCGGTTGATGCCTGCGGTGCGGAAGTTTGTCGAAGACGAACACCAGTCGCTCTAGTTTCGACAGAAAGTTAGATCACCCTCGATGTTAGTGAATTACGAGCGGGAATATAGGCGTTCTTTGGAACAGCCCGAAGTATTTTGGTCGGAACAAGCAAAGGCAATTGAGTGGTTTGTCTGGCCCGAAAAAATCATGGAACAGGATGCTAACGGGATCGTTCGATGGTTCGGGGGTGGGAAGCTGAACACGTCTTGGTTGGCGTTGGATCGCCACGTAGAAGCTGGCCGCGGCGATCAGATCGCCTTAATTTACGACTCGCCAGCGACCAATACTGTTACACGTTTCACGTACCGTGAACTCACCGATCGCGTTGCAAAAGTCGCCGGAGGACTTTTGGCGTTAAACGTGAGCCAGGGCGACCGAGTCATTGTTTACATGCCCATGGTGCCTGAGGCGGTCATCGCAATGCTTGCTTGTGCGCGGATTGGGGCCGTTCATTCAGTGGTGTTTGGTGGCTTTGCTGCACGCGAGCTAGCGATGCGAATTGATGACGCGAGGCCACGGGTTGTTCTCTCGGCGTCCTGCGGAATCGAGTTCCAGTCTGTAATCGCATACAAACCGTTATTGGACGAAGCGATAGGTTTAGCGGAACACAAACCGGAAGCCTGCGTAATCTTGCAGCGTGAGATGCTCGAAGCGCCGATGATTGGAAGCCGTGATCACGACTGGGCCGAATGGGAAGCGTCTGCTGAACACGCACCCTGGGTCGCTTTAGATGCGCTTGATCCTCTGTACATCCTTTACACATCGGGTACGACGGGTAGACCCAAAGGCGTATTGCGCGATCAGGGAGGGCATGCGGTCGCCTTGAATTACAGCATGGGAGCTATCTATGGCACGGATGTTGGGGATGTCTATTGGGCGGCGTCTGATGTTGGCTGGGTGGTTGGGCATTCGTACATCGTCTATGGGCCGCTGATTAAAGGGTGCACGACATTGCTTTTTGAGGGCAAGCCCGTGCGCACACCGGACGCTGGGACGTTCTGGCGAGTGCTAGCTGAGCATCGGGTAAAGACTTTCTTCGTCGCGCCGACCGCTTTTCGAGCCATTCGAAAAGAGGACCCCGAGTGCAAACTAATGTATGGCCACGATCTATCCGCGTTGGAATATCTTTTTGTCGCAGGAGAACGACTGGATCCACCGACTTATCAATGGTTAAACGAGGTGCTGGAGGTGCCTGTCATTGATCACTGGTGGCAGACCGAGACGGGCTGGCCGATTTGTTCAAATATGGCGGGCTACGGGCTCGTTGAAACTCGACCCGGCTCATCGACATTTCCTGTCCCGGGCTATGATCTGCGGATACTCGACGAAGATGGAAACGAGGTTGCCGCTGGGCAAGACGGAAACGTTGTGGTGAAAGCACCACTGCCACCTGGATCGCTACCGACGGTGTGGGGAGATCACGACCGATTTATGGAGTCGTATTGGGCTCGTTATCCAGGCTACTACTTGACCGGTGACGGTGGCTTCCGCGACGAAGATGGCTATGTCTACATCATGGGACGAGTAGACGACGTCATGAATGTAGCCGGGCATCGTTTATCGACTGGTCAGATGGAAGAAGTAGTTGCGGATCATCCCGCCGTGGCTGAATGCGCAGTCGTTGGCATTCGCGATCCGGACAAGGGGCAAGTACCGCTCGGCCTCGTGCTGTTAAAGGATGGAGTCAATATTGAAAAATCGGTGTTGGAACAGGAATTGGTCCAGATGGTACGGGGTCACGTGGGTGCGTTTGCCAATTTCCGAAAAGTGTGTGTGGTACCGCGGCTACCAAAAACGCGTTCGGGAAAGATCCTACGGCAGGTCCTACGCCAAATGATTGATGGTGACACGTACAAAATACCTTCCACCATTGACGATCCTGCTATTCTGGAAGAAGTGGCTAGTGCGCTTGTTGGTTCTGGTGTGATGGAGGTTAGCGAATGATTATTGTCCACGGTAGTATTCCAATCGTGCCCGAACGGCGGGAGCAGGCACTAGAGCTGGCGCGAGAAATGTCGGATGCGACCCAACTGGAGCAAGGCTGCATTTCCTACGACTTTTACGTGGGGTTACAGCACCCAAACACGTTGGTTCTGTTCCAGGAGTGGGAAACCATGGAAGCCTTGATGCGGCACTACCAGACCGAGCATATGAAGCTGTTCATGGATGCGCTTCCGGAAGTCGTCTCCGGAGAAATCAATACACGGCGGTATGTGGTGCAGACGATGGATGCCAACGCGAACGAACCTGAGGAAAAGTATGCTTCCAAGTCGGAAGCGCCTCGTATCGTCCACTGACTTCACTTAACGACAATTTCGCCCCCCAAATGAAGAGGGTATCGTCGAACCCTGACTCTTATACTAAGACTTCCTGAGCAGAGGGATCGACTCATGGGCGCGGATCTCATTGGATATTGCCGCTGGTTTGGCGATCGGGTGTATGAGCAGTTCACCAGCTACGACTGCTTCAAGTCTGCTTCTGCGTTGACATACACGACCTTGTTTTCGATTGTGCCCATCATGGCGGTGGGCTATCGGACATTGGCTTTTCTCCCGGAATATGACCAGGTCGGCGACATCGTGTCGAACTTTATTTTTCGTAATTTTGTTCCGGAGTCGAGCGCCATTGTGCAGAGTCAGTTGGCCGATTTTTCTTCTCGCGCTATGAAGTTAGCGGGTCCGAGTTCAGTGATCTTGTTTGTCACCTCGTTTTTACTGTTGGTCACCATCGAAAAGTCATTCAACGATATTTGGCAGATTCACGAACGTAGGAAGGGTTGGTCGAGACTCGTCAATTATTGGGCCGTACTCACCATTGGACCGCCATTGTTGGTAGCGAGTATTGTCGGCAGCACATACCTCCTTACCTTCCCGCTGGTCACCGAAAATGCCCCCCTGATCAGCCAAGTGATGTTGGCGTGGCTCCCTCTTATCGCAACGATCGCAACGTTCACGATGTTGTTTTATGCGGTTCCTAATACGGTTGTGCCGTTTAAACATGCGATCGCTGGCGGCGTGTTGACGGCGATATTGTTTGAAGTCGGTAAACTCGGCTTCCGCCTCATGGTTACCCAAGTCGACGTTGCGACGGTGTATGGCACGTTTGCAGCGGTACCTTTTTTCCTCATGTGGCTGTACTTGGTGTGGCTGTTGATCTTGGCCGGTGGCGTGTTTGTGAGAACACTTTCTCTGTCCGAGAACATCGTCGAGGCTACGCCTGAGTCCATAGTGATCAAGTGCTTACGGGTGCTTAAAATGCTTCGGGATGCTTATGTGGATGGTGCGCAGGTAACCGAATCGATGATTAACCGAGCCGTGCCAATGACGCGAGAGGAACATGATCGGATTGTCGCGGTGTTACGTCTTGAACGGTTGTTGCAAACCGGTGGCGATGATCGCTGGGTGCTTGCACGGAGCCTACGAGATGTAACGCTTTGGTCGCTTTACTCGCATCTATCCGATACGGTTCCGCTCGAGGAGTTCGAAGACACGGATGGTCTTGAGTCGATTGCAGAACGGTTTCGCGCATGTGCTGCATTCGGGCATGAACAATTGGACGTGAGCATTGAAGAAGTATTGGCAAGTTAGCCTGTTAGTTATTGTCATCTCGGCAACTTGCAGTTGTCAGGATGCGACGATCGAGGTCGACGACGGTGGGGTCTTCGAAGAAAAAGATTGGCACGGGCGATGGACGTTGGTCAATTATTGGGCCGAATGGTGCGGTCCTTGCCGCGATGAAATACCCGAACTAAACAAGATCCAGAAGATGGGATCTAAGTTTGGTGTTCAGGTCGTCGGCGTGAATTACGATGGCGTTAGAGGGAATGAACTGTATTCGTTAATCAGAACGATGGGGATCAATTTCCCAATACTTTTGGACGATCCCCGCCTGCGTTGGGACCTAGCCGCACCTTCGATCTTGCCCACCACGCTTTTGATCAATCCAAACGGGGAACTAGTTACGATCCTTGTTGGGCCGCAAACTGTTGATTCACTGCTGGAAGCTGTTGGTGCAGCCCAAATTAGTGCTGTACCCGTTCCAACACCTGTGTTGGGGTAATGAGCTCCATTTCGGAGCGGCGATATCCGTATTCGAGAAGGCCTTTAGTGAGGTTTCTCTCGCCTACGATGACTCTGTGAGGTAACCCGAGCAGATCGGCATCGGCAAATTTGACCCCTGGCCGTTCGTCGCGGTCATCGAGGAACACTTCGATACCAGCGTCGAGACAGCGATCGTGGAGCTCATGAGCTGCCGCGCGAACTGCACCTGAACGGTCGTAGTTGATGGCGACAATGTGCACCATCGCGGGCGCAATGGCTTCAGGCCAGATTATGCCTTCGTCGTCGTGCCACTGCTCAACGGCGGCGGCAACTAGACGGGATATGCCCATTCCATAACAGCCCATGATCAGTTGTCGAGAGACACCTTCCGCATCCTGAATGGCAATGTTCATGGGTGCGGTGTATTTCGTTCCAAGTTTGAAGATGTGGCCGACTTCAATGCCTCGTATGAATTTGAGAGGACCACTGGCATCGGCAGCGGGATCACCTTCGACTACATTACGGATGTCGACAACTCGAGTTGCAGCAGCATCTCGGTTCCAGTTGACGCCAGTGAAATGAAAGCCGTCTTCGTTGGCGCCACATACAAAATCGCTGACGATCGCAGCGCTACGATCGACACAAAACGGAATACGTAGATCGACGGGACCAATTGACCCTGGTCCGCAAGGTAATGCGGCACGGATTTCCTCTTCGCTAGCGAATTGAAAGGGCTGAGCGACTTCCGGTAGGCGCGCAGTTTTCTTTTCGTTAAGTTGGTGATCGCCCCGAAGAACGAGTGCCACCAACGAGCTGGATCCGTGAACGACCAGCGTTTTTATCGTCTGTTCTGTGGAGACTTTAAAAAGGTCTGCTACCTCGTCAATCGAGTGCACGTTGGGGGTTGGTTTTTTCTCCAGCGGTAATGCGGGCTCGTCGAGATTTCCGGTCGCGATAGCTTCAGCCTTCTCGATGTTCGCCGCATAACTACTGCCCGGGCTGAACGCGATCGCGTCTTCACCGGATTCTGCGAGGACGTGAAATTCGTGGCTTTCACCATCTCCCATCGTGCCTGGATCGGCATCGATGGCTCGGAAATCCAAGCCGATGCGGTTCAGAATTCGAGAGTAGGCGTCGAACATCGCCTGATAGGTTAGCTCGAATGACGCGTCGTCCAGATGGAACGAGTAGCCATCCTTCATCACGAATTCGCGTGCGCGCAAAAGACCAAAGCGCGGCCGTATTTCGTCGCGGAACTTCGTGTTGATTTGGTACAGGTTGCAGGGCAGTTGTTTGTAACTAGTGATCACTTTTCTGATCAGATCGCTAACGACTTCTTCATGGGTAGGCGCAAGGGCGTAGTCTCGACCGTTGCGATCACGCACCCGTATCATTTCCGGTCCCATAATGTCCCAACGGCCACTTTCTTGCCAAAGTTCAGCGGGTTGGATTACGGGCATAAGTATTTCCTCGGCTCCCGCTTCTGCTAATTCTTCTCGAACAATGGCCTCGATTTTTCGGAGCACACGGAGACCCAACGGAAGCCAACTGTATAGACCGGAAGCCAATTGTCGGATACATCCTGCACGCAGGAGTAACACGTGACTGGCGATCTCCGCACCGCTTGGGGGTTCCCTAAGTGTCGGGACTATCGTTTGGCTGCGTAGCATGGGGCGGGATTATCCGTGATGGAGTGAGAACATGTCTCCCCCAATCTAACGGGACCGATGTTTTCGCTTCCGCCTTTGGTCATTCGGTTCGGCAATTCCTGTAGAGAAGGTCTCTTTTTTGGATCCAGTCACGTCCCAATATTACCACCGGCCCTATTACCTAGATGCTAGGTTTTATCGCCGTTTGATGCGCCAGCAGATGGGAAAAAAACCTATCATGCGGTGTTTTTGAGCGAAATTGTCTATATTCTTCCCGGCCGCTTGAGATTCGTTAGGAGGTTCCTGGGTGCCCATATACGAGTATGCGTGTGTTTCGTGTGAGCACCAGTTCGAGACGATTCAGCGGATCAGCGAAGATCCACTCAAGGATTGTCCGGAGTGCGGTAAGCCGAAGCTCAAAAAACTCGTTTCGGTCGCCGCCTTTCGACTAAAGGGGGGTGGGTGGTACGAAACCGACTTCAAATCCGGCGATAAAAAGAACATCGCTGGGGACGAAAAGAAGAACGCGTCGGACAAGGGGGACGAAGAGGGTTCCTCAAAATCCGAAACCACAACAGATTCCAACAAGACCGACATTTCGAAGGAGACTGGAAAGTCCGATACATCTGCGAGTTCAACCAAGAAGGCAGAACCCAAGGTGCCCAAGGAACCCAAGGGCGGGTCGTCCAAAAACGCGGGCTCGGGCTCGTCTAGCTCTGATTAGTTGCTGGCCTGTGTTAGGCTGCGCGCGCCCAAATTCCATATAACAGGCCAGGTTTCCGGGATGCGCACCCATTATTGCGGCGAACTGAATTCGAGCTTCGTTGGCGAGGAGGTTGAGCTCGCAGGGTGGGTTCATAAACGCCGCGATCACGGCGGAGTTATTTTTCTCGATATCCGCGATCGTACCGGGATCGCTCAGGTCGTGTACGACCCCGACACAAAGGACAGCTTTGCCGTCGCGGACCGGGTACGTAACGAGTTCGTTCTACATGCGCGTGGCCGCGTGCGGCCAAGACCCGAAGGCACGATTAATCCCGATATGAAGACTGGTGAGGTGGAGGTTCTCGGGTCAACGTTAGAAATTCTAAACACTTCGGCGACACCGCCTTTCCAGCTGGACGAATACTCGTCGGCTGGTGAAGATGTTCGGCTCCGTTACCGATACGTGGATTTGCGTCGACCGGAGATGCAGGAACGATTGCGACTTCGTTCAGAGGTCACGAGCTCGGTGCGCCGGTATCTCGAGTCGGAAGGTTATTGGGAAATCGAAACCCCGACCTTGACCAAGTCCACGCCGGAGGGAGCGAGGGATTACCTTGTCCCAAGTCGTACACATGCGGGCGAATTTTTTGCTTTACCACAATCACCGCAACTTTTTAAGCAGCTGCTCATGATGTCGGGCATGGACAAGTATTATCAGATTGCCCGCTGCTATCGCGACGAAGATCTGCGGCATGATCGCCAGCCCGAGTTTACGCAGATTGATATCGAGGCCTCGTTTGTTAGCGAGGAAGAGGTGATGCGGTTGACCGAGGCAATGCTGACGAGCCTTTTTTCTGAAGCTTTAGATGTGGATCTAGGAGCTTTCCCAGTTATCACTCATGCCGAGGCCATGCGGCGATTCGGCTCTGATCACCCGGATTTGCGAAACCCGTTGGAGCTGATCGACATCGGCGATCTGATGATTGGGGTTGAATTCAAAGTCTTCAATGGCCCGGCCAACGATCCCAACGGCAGAGTGGTCGCGCTTCGTGTGCCTCATGCCAACGACGTTCTTTCCCGCAAGCAGATCGACGTCTACACCGACTTTGTGAGCCAATATCGGGCGAAGGGTCTTGCTTACATTAAGGTTAACGATGCTACGGGCGGTAGCAAAGGTATCCAGTCGCCGATACTCAAATTCTTACCTGAAGACGTGGTAACCAACCTCTTGGAAAGAGTTGGAGCCGATACAGGAGACATCGTATTTTTTGGGGCCGATCGCACGCAAGTTGTGAATGAGTCTATGGGTGCCCTCCGCAACCGTGTGGCCAAGGACATGGATCTTTTGTCTGCTGGGTTTCGACCCTGTTGGGTTATCGACTGGCCAATGTTCCAGGAAACGCCTGATGGCACATTGGCACCGGAGCATCATCCCTTTACACAGCCTGCTTGCAGCTTAAAAGATTTTCAGTCGAATCCTGGCGCGGCGTACGCGAGGGCGTACGACGTCGTTATGAACGGATATGAATTGGGTGGTGGGTCCATGCGAATCCACGAAGAGGCCGTACAAATTGCAGTTTTCGAAGCTCTAGGTATTGCACAAGAAGGCGTTGTCAAATTTGGATTTCTCTTAGAGGCTCTTCGACTCGGTTGTCCGCCTCATGGTGGAATAGCGCTTGGCCTTGATCGATTAATAATGCTCATGAGCGGCACCGAGTCGATTCGCGACGTGATTGCGTTTCCCAAAACCCAAACCGCTTCATGTCTATTGATGTCGGCCCCGAGCTCAGTAGACGAGACCCAACTGCGGGAGCTCGGGATTCGATTACGCGGCGATTAGGGACCGGAAAGCGTGGCGGGACATTCAAAGTGGGCCAACATCAAACACCGAAAGGCGCGCCAAGATGCCAAGCGTGCGAAGGTGTGGACGAAAGTTATTCGTGAAGTCACTGTCGCCGCCAGACTCGGTGGATCGTCCATCGATGATAATTCTCGGCTCCGCGCGGCCGTCGATAACGCGTTATCGGTCAATATGCCGAGGGATACGATTGACAGAGCGGTTGCCAGGGGGGCGCACGACCAGGAAGGAAACGACGTTGAAGAGCTGGTCTACGAAGGTTATGGGCCGGGTGGCGTGGCAATTCTCGTTGAAGCCATGACCGATAATAAAAACCGTACGGTAGCTGAGGTTCGACATGCATTTACGAAGTACGGTGGGAACCTTGGAACGGGCGGATCCGTTGCCTATCTGTTCGATCGTCGAGGTCTTATTAGCTTCGCTCCGGGTACGGACGAAGAAGAGGTCATGGACATCGCTCTCGGTGCCGGAGTAGAAGACGTGGATAGCGACGACGATGGCGCGCTCACGGTGATCACGACGTTCGAAAGTTTTGGTCGTGTGTTGGATGCGTTTCGAACTCGAGAAATTGAACCCGGTCATTCGGAAGTCACTATGCTGCCGTCGACCACCAACATTTGCGATGAAGAAACAGCCGGAAACGTTTTGCTTCTGATCGACGTATTGGAGGATCTTGATGATGTTCAGAACGTTTATTCGAACGGTGACTTTCCAGACTCTGTGTTGGTTTTATGATTCGTGTGCTGGGTATTGACCCGGGATCCCGTGTTACCGGTTATGGCATTGTGCGTATTGAGAAGGGCTCTCCAATTTATGTTGCGAGCGGCTGTATACAAACAAAAGGACCCGATTTTCCGTCCCGGCTCAAGGATATTTTTCAGGGTATTGACGAACTCATAAAGCAATACCGGCCCGATGAATTTGCGATAGAAGAAGTTTTTATGGCGCGTAATCCGATGACGGCACTGAAATTAGGTCAAGCACGAGGGGCCGCCATTACCGCTGCAGTAATTCATGATCTCGGCGTCAATGAATATGCTGCGCGCCGTATTAAACAATCCGTGGTCGGTAGTGGTCGGGCGACCAAAGGCCAAGTTCAACACATGGTTCAAGCCCTACTCGACTTACAGGGCGCCCCGTCGACGGATGCGTCGGATGCGCTTGCAGTGGCTATCTGTCATGTCAATACTCGGTGGCAACAAAAGCAAGGAGCGCCATGATTAGTCGCTTGCGAGGCCGCGTTGTCAATATCAGCGGTAACGTCCTGATCATCGACGTGCAGGGTGTTGCCTACGAGGCCGAAGTAACTGGGACAGCATTGGCGACGGTGGCGGGCCACGAGGGTGAAGTAGACGTCTATACTCATCTTGTTGTCCGAGATGATACGCAAACGCTGTATGGATTTGCCTCTTTGGCAGAGAGAGAACTGTTCCGCGCCTTGATCAGGGTCAATGGCATCGGACCAAAATTGGGGTTGACGCTGCTTTCTTCACTTACGCCGGAGGAATTCGCGACATCCGTGGCGGACCAGGACGTCGCTGCGATGACGCGCGTTCCTGGTGTGGGCAAAAAGACGGCCGAACGGCTGCTGATGGAACTCAAGGATCGTCTTGATACATTGCCGATCGGAACAATCCGTCCCTCCAAAAAGGAGTCATCCGCACGAGAAGCCGAGCTTGCGTTGGTTTCACTGGGGTATCGACCCTTGGAGGCGGCACGAGCCATTGACAATGTCTATGCGGCGGGTGAACCCGTCGAAGAGCTGATACGAATGGCGTTACAACGGATGACGACGAGCGCATGAGCATTGAACGGGATCGCATCACTTCGGGACAGGGCGGCACCGAAGATAAGGCTTTTGATAGAGCGCTACGGCCGAAACTGATAGAGGACTTTATTGGTCAGGATTCCGTCAAAGAACAAATGCAGATATTTGTCGAAGCGGCACGCAAACGGGCTGAACCCTTAGACCACACGTTGATTTTCGGCCCGCCTGGACTCGGCAAGACAACGCTCGCCCATATCGTTGCCAATGAAATGGATGTCGGATTGAAGACGACATCTGGTCCGGTAATTGAAAAGGCCGGTGAATTGGTGGCTCTCTTAAGTAATCTCGAAGAGAACGACGTACTTTTCATTGACGAGATCCATCGCTTATCGGCATCGGTGGAAGAGATACTTTACCCGGCGATGGAGGATTACCGCATCGATATCGTCATCGGTGAAGGGCCGGCTGCACGTTCGATACCCTATACGCTCAAGCCCTTTACATTGATTGGCGCGACGACGCGTGCGGGCCTGCTTACTTCACCGCTAAGGAATCGTTTCGGTATTGTCCACCGCCTGGAGTTTTATGCGGTCGAGGAATTGACAGAAATCGTTACACGAACCGGACAAAGACTTGATGTCAATGTCGACAGTGGGGGGGCGTTGGAGATCGCGCGGCGCGCCCGCGGGACGCCCCGAATCGCTAATCGGTTATTACGCCGCGTTAGGGATTACGCGGAGGTGCGGGCGGATGGGAACGTGTCGGTAGAAACGGCGGACGCGGCGCTGGATCTACTTAATGTCGACGAAGAAGGCATCGACGTAATGGATCGAAAGCTGCTTCTCACTATCCTTGAAAAGTTCTCGGGTGGACCGGTTGGGTTAGATTCACTGGCGGCCGCGATTGGAGAAGAGCGGGATACGATCGAAGATGTTGTCGAGCCCTACCTCATTCAGAAGGGTTACATGATGCGTACTCCAAGGGGTCGGGTTGCGACCGAACGTGCGTACCACCATTTTTCGTTGACGCCGCCCGCTACCACCGGCAGTGGCTCCGATCAAAACGAGCTTAAGTTATGAGACTTAGCTGATGGCGGAACCCCTCTCGATATACGCGCTCATCGCAAACGCGAGCTTGCCGGTTCAAATAATCATGGCGCTGCTCGTGGCGGCATCGATAGCGTCTTGGGTAATGATTTTTCAGCGGTGGAGAGCGCTGGACCGGGTGCAGTTGGAGCTCAACGAATTCGAGGACTACTTCTGGAGTGGAATTGATCTGCGAGAGTTGCATAAAGATTTGCAGAACGATTCGTCGCTCACCGGAATTGAAACGGTGTTTGTTTCTGGGTTCACCGAATTTCAGAGGCTCTCGGAGCAACCCAATACCGATCCGGATTCGATCATGCAGGGCGTGCAGAGGGTCATGCGGGTGGAAGTTTCTCGAGAGGAGGAACGACTAGAAAAGCACCTTGTGTTCCTTGCAACCGTTGGCTCCACGAGTCCCTACATCGGTCTTTTCGGAACGGTCTGGGGCATCATGAATTCGTTTCGGAGCCTTGCCAGTATGAGTCAGGCGACGCTTGCTTCGGTTGCGCCTGGAATTTCAGAAGCGCTTATCGCTACGGCGATGGGGCTGTTTGCAGCGATACCTGCAGTCATCGGTTATAACCGTTTCTCGGCGGGAGTCGAGGTACTGATGAAACGTTACGAGGCGTTTGCTGACGAACTCACGTCTGTCCTGTTCCGTCATTCACACGCAGAAAAACCGTAAGGTATGGCGACGCGTCGAAAGCCAATGTCCGAAATCAACGTGGTCCCGTATATCGACGTGATGTTGGTTTTGTTAGTAATTTTCATGGTTACTGCACCAATATTGACGCAAGGGGTGGAGGTAAATCTGCCGCAAAAACCATCCGACCCACTGTCCAACGAACAGGACGACGCGCTCATTGTCAGCGTTCGGAATGACGGGGCGATATTTATTAACGTGGGCATCCATAACATGGAAAAGGAGGCCAACCGGGTAACGATTTTTTCATTAGAAGACCAAGCCTCAAGGATTATTGGTGCGCGTCCAGACGTCCCCGTTTTTATCCGAGCGGATGCAGACCTGACCTATTCCGAGGTGATAGAGATAATGACCGTACTGCAGAAGTCGGGGGCAGATAGCGTCGGACTCATCACAGATCCCCCGGAGGTCTAACGGTGGGAAAGCTAACCGATTACGGCTTGCCAATTGTCGGTGCACTCGTTCTCCATGCGGTAGTGGTGGCAATGCTCGAATGGCAGTGGGCGCCGAGTGTACGGGAACCCATGACGGTGCGGCCAAAAGCGATTAAGGCAATGCTTATCGTTCGTGAACCGCGTCGCACGGCAACGAAATCAACAATGGAGAAATCTCAACCCGTAAAAACGAAGGCGAACGTTACGCCGGCACCTACAAGGGCTCCGTCCTTGCGAAACAGGGCGTTAGTCGACCCGGACACCGCGTCATCGAAAGTAAAAGAAACCGACAAACAGCGTGCGGAGCGTGAACGACGTGAACGATTGGAAGCGCGGCGTCAACGACTTGAGGAAATGCGCCGCCGCGATTTCGAACGCTCGTTGCTTCAACACGCGAACGATATTTCTGGTCAGTACGATCAAGACGTAGTCCAGTCGTACGTTGATGGCATTTACGCAAGCATCGTTGCTCATTGGTCGAGACCGCCGAGTGCCCGCAACGAAATGGCAGCCGGTATTATTGTCGAGCTGTTCCCAACCGGCGAACTGAATACCGTAAGCCTGGTCTATTCGAGTGGAAGCACCGCATTCGACCGATCCGCGTTAGCTGCCGTACGCAAAACACGGCGTTTCGAGGTACCGCAGGATAGCCAGGTTTTCGAAGCACAATTCCGTAAGTTTCGGTTGTTGTTTAAACCGGAGGATTTGTTGCGTTGAAACAGCTCATCTGGTGGGCCGTGTTCGCGTCCGTGCAGGGCATAGATGCTCTAGAAATCGTCATCGACCGCGGAAACGATAACCCCACCTCGATTGCCATTGTTCCCTTTGCCTCGTCAAATTCGGCTGACGATGTTTCAGGAGTTATTTCCTTCGACCTGGTACGAAGCGGTCAATTTTCGCCTCTTGAGGACGAAAACATGCTCTCGTATCCGTCCCAACCGGAAGACGTGTATTTTCGTGATTGGCGGATACTGGGTATGGAATACGTCCTTATAGGACGTCATCTCAACCGCGTGGATGGTGGGATCACGGTGACCTACCACTTGTTTGACGTGAGTGCCGAGCGCGAGTTGAAATCCGCTGAAATTACGGCGCCTCGAGATCGTATACGCGATATTGCGCACCGAATCGCGGATGAGGTATATGAAGAAATTACGGGTATTCGGGGAGCATTTTCAACCCGAATTCTGTACGTCTTAGTCGAAAATATCGGTACTTCGTATGTGCGCTATAAACTGAGAATGGCGGATTCGGACGGCGAGCGTCCTCGGACCCTTTTTGAGACAGCGGAACCTCTTTTGTCCCCAAGTTGGTCGCCAGACGGTCAACGAATTGCATACGTTTCATTCGAGACCGGTAGGCCGGCGATTGTTATTCAGGAACTTGAGAATAACGTTCGACAACGCCTTCCCTCGTATCCGGGTCTTAACGGTGCGCCGGCGTTTTCGCCCGATGGGCGCGAATTGGCGATGGTGTTGTCGAGGGATGGAAATCCCGAAATCTACACCATGGAACTAGCTGCACCAGCGCGTCGACCGCGGCGGGTAACGCGCCATGTATCGGCCATCGACACGGAACCCGGTTGGACGCTCGACGGAAAGAGTCTGATTTTCACTTCGGATCGCGGGGGTCAACCGCAAATATATCGAGTGGACTTGCGAACTTCGTTAACCGAAAGACTGACATATCACGGTGATTACAATGCCCGTGCTCGGTTGTTGCCGGACGGGCGGCATCTCGTGTACGTGCATAGGCGTGACGGTATTTACCACATTGCTTGGCAAGATCTGGAAACTGACGAAGGACCCCGGGTATTGACCGAAACGTCGTTGGACGAGTCGCCGTCGATCGCGCCTAACGGAACCATGTTGATATATGCGACGCAGGATCAGGGGCGAGGTATACTCGCTGTGGTATCCATCGATGGTCAGGTTAGATACAAGTTACCGTCGTCGGCGGGTGATGTCAGGGAACCTTCCTGGTCGCCGTACCTCGATACACTGTCTGCAACTCGTGGGTTTTAGCTTGATGAGGAGAGAGGAACGATGAGGCAGTTCAGAAGGTGCAATGTGGCGTCGTTGATCGTTGCCGCTCTGATTCTCGTGGGTTGCGCAAGTCAACAGCAACCAGAACCGGCCGCCCAACCAGAAGCCCCCATCGATATTGCGCCCGTGCAGTCGGAACCCGTTCAAGTCGAACCGGAACCGACCGATTTTGATAGCCGTAGACGGCCGCTGACACCCAGTGGTCGAATTTTGGCGACCGAGTTTTACTTTGAATTAGATCAGGCTAGGCTGTCCGCCCGTGATTTGCGCCTACTTGAGATGCACGCGAATATTTTGACTCGGAACCGTGACCGACGTTTGGTCATCGAAGGTCACTGTGATGAACGTGGTACGCGGGAGTACAACCTCGCTTTAGGTGAACGTCGTGCCAATGCAGTGGATAGCTTTCTAACCTCGGCGGGAGTTCGGCGATCCCAAATAGAAACGGTTAGCTACGGCGAAGAACGCCCTGACGACCTCGGACACGATGAATCCGCGTGGAGTAAGAACAGGCGCGCGGTAGTGATTTATCGATAAGGACTGTTCGCAATGCGAACAGACCAGACACAAAGAAGGTGTGGAGCGAAAGTTCTGCACCTTTTTTTGTGCGCGCTACTCGGATACGTAACCGTTGATGTGACCGGCGCGGTTCCGATCGAAGATCGCTCTTTAGAACGAGACACACCCGCTGTATCGGCTGACGCGGAGGAGACGGTTAGCAACAATCCTGGGTTAGTGTCACTCTTTTATCAGTTACAGGTTCTCCAAACGGAACTGGCCATCGTTCGCGGCATGCTTGAGGAACAGACTTATCGGGTCGATCGGCTTACGCGGGAGCAGAATCGACGGTATACCGACATCGATCGCCGGATCCGCAAGCTCCGTGGGATAGACGTCGCCACGCAACTCCATGACGAGACGGATATACCGCCGTTGCCGCCCGTGACCGATCCTACCGGGACGGAACGCGGTTCGTACGAAAGCGCGTATGCACTCACGAGCGAACGTAAGTTTGAAGAGGCTATTGTCGCGTTCGATCAATTTATCGTTGATTATCCTAACGGTCAGTGGACGCCCAACGCATTTTATTGGTTGGGCGAATTACATCACGCCACTGATAATCTCGAAAAAGCGCGGCAGTCGTTCGTACAAGTGGTTACGTTATACCCGGAACACACGAAAGTACCTGATGCTTTATACAAACTGGGCAAGGTCTACCATCAGTTGGGCGATACGGTGCGATCGCGTGATTACCTCGATCGAGTCATAAAAAACCACACGGGTACCGTCGCTGATCTGGCTAGATCGTACGCGGCCGAGTACCTGTAGCATCGTGTCAAGGACCGAGACGCTACGCGTCACGGAGATTTTTCTCTCAGTGCAGGGGGAATCGAGAAGCGTGGGTTGGCCGACAGTCTTTGTTCGGCTTACCGGATGTCCGCTGCGTTGTCAGTATTGCGACACCGCGTATGCCTTTCATGGTGGTTCAATTCTTTCGATCAACGCCATCCTGAATCGTGTGTATGAACTTGGCGTACGGAACGTGACGGTGACCGGTGGCGAACCACTGGCGCAACCAAGGGCACTTAGTCTGCTCGCTGCATTGTGTGATCAGGACTACACGGTATCGCTCGAAACCAGCGGAGCTATGGACATCGCCGCCGTCGATCCAAGGGTCAGTCGCGTAGTGGATTTCAAAACCCCAGGATCCGGAGAAGTCCATCGGAATCTCTTTTCTAATGTCGCGGCGTTACGCGAAAGCGACCAGGTGAAATTTGTGATCTGTAACCGAGGTGATTACTGCTGGGCAAAAGACATCTGTGCGGAGCACGACCTTACCGCGCGGGTTAGTGAGGTATTGTTCTCTCCGTCGGCGTCCGAGCAGAACGCCAGGCAACTCGCGGAGTGGATCCTGGCGGATCGGTTGGACGTACGATTTCAGATACAACTCCACAAGGTTCTCTGGGGTGACGAGGCCGGTCGGTGACGATCGGCGTTGTACTTTTGTCGGGAGGCCTTGATTCAGCAACGACGCTGGCGATAGCGGACGAACAAGGGTTTGAGTGCTACGCGCTGTCTTTTTTTTACGGTCAACGGAATTCCATCGAGTTAGAGGCAGCTCGACGAATTGCGGCAACTGCAGGTGTCAAAGAGTACCGCGTTATTTCCATTGACCTTTCTGCGTTTGGGGACTCGGCTTTAACGGATACAGCGATTGAGGTGCCTGAGGCACCAACAGCGGGTATTCCCGTGACCTATGTTCCAGCACGAAACACCGTGTTTTTATCGTTAGGGCTTGCCTGGGCCGAGGTACTTGGCGCTCGCGACCTCTTTATCGGTGTTAACGCGGTGGATTATTCGGGATACCCGGACTGCCGGATTGAGTTCATCCACGCGTTCGAAAAGTTAGCTAACTTGGCGACTCGTGCTGGAGTTGAAGGCGCCTGTTTTACTGTTCATACGCCGCTCATCGAGTTGTCAAAGGCCGACATCATCGCAACAGGATTGCGGCTCGGCGTGAACTATGCGAACACGGTCTCGTGTTACCAACCTAACGAGGATGGTGCGTCATGTGGACGCTGCGATAGCTGTCGTATCCGTAGGGAAGGATTCCAGTCAGCCGGCGCGGTCGATCCCACGCGATATTACTGAACTGCTTGGCGATCGAGATCGTTGTGAACTAACACGACACAATGACTGGCAAAAATTGTCTTGGGGCCCAAAGCAACGGCACGGCCGCCGAGCCGCGCGAGGTAGTGAGCGCTCTTGCGCGGCATCGCTTTGTGATCGCTCATCACAAAGATTGCTGGCGAGGTGAACGAGGCGTTACGTATATCTGACCCTTTCTTGTCGAGGTAGTAGAAGCCGGGAATCGCGGCTGCCTTGATCATGGATTCGAAACTGCGATGAGCGACTTCGATACCGCTATCACAAATGACCGTTTCGTCACGTACGAGGCGTGTTCCTTCAGCGAGGGCACTGCGCATTGAAGCGGCGATGGAACGCTCGTCAAACCCTCCCAGCGACCCGACGGAATTGCCTCGGTACGTGAGCACCCGTGGTGAGTAAGGGGGCCCCTCAAGAACAACCCAGATCGACGTGTCGAAACGGTGTCGATTGGCATAAAAGAGGGCGTTCGCGATGGATTGAGCGACGACCTCGAGGTGATTGGCTGAAGGCAGATCGTCTATGGAAAAGCGGGGCCCCGTGGGCCCATTTCGAGCCCTTAAGATGAAATTTCGTGCTGCCCAATCCAAAAGTGGTTCCGTGGTGGCGTGGTGGTGGGCCGTCTGGGGCTCGAACCCAGGACCAACGGGTTAAAAGCCCGGTGCTCTACCAACTGAGCTAACGACCCCTGGGCCACGAAACCGGGCATTCTATGCGCGGTGTGCGGGCCGAACAAGCGGACGTTGCGTAATGGCCAACGTCACATTGCCGTGACAACTGTATATCGCAGGAGAATGGGCAATAATCGATGACGGGGGAGGACGCAATGAAATTAAGCAAACTTAGCCGTTCGATCGAAGGGAAGGTCGCCATCATCACGGGTGCAGCCAGCGGAATGGGCCGGTCAACCGCGGGCTTGTTCGCTGAGCAAGGTGCGTTGGTGGCGGTAACCGACATCAACCAGGAGCCCCTAGACGAGGTCGTTGAAGAAATCAGCGAAGCCGGTTATTCGGTGCGAGGATGGCTCCTTGATGTTTCGGATCGGGAGGCCATCGAACGAGTCGTACCCGAAATCGCCGAACACTTCGGCGGTATTGACATCGTTATCAATAACGCCGGCATTGGCGCGGGCGCGCCGGTGGATGATGACGACTACGAAAGCGTCTGGCAGCGGGGGCAGGACGTACTGATTACGGCTCACGTCCGTATGATCCGAGCCGCATTACCCTTTTTACGGAAAGCCGAGGGTGGTCGGATCGTCAATATCGCGTCGACGGAGGGACTTGGAGCGACCAAGTACGCGAGCGCATATAGTGCGGCCAAAACGGGCGTCCTGGGCTTAACGCGTTCACTCGCGGTGGAGTTTGGGACCGAAGACATCACCGTGAATTGCATCTGTCCGGGTCCCATAAGAACGGGCCTTACGGACGGGATACCGGAAGAGCAAAAACAGGAATATGCGCGCCGGCGAGTAGCTCTAAAAAGGTATGCGGATCCCGAAGAAGTTGCCCACATGACCCTAAGTTTGGTTCTTCCGGCAGCCGGTTACGTCACCGGCGTTGCACTACCCGTCGACGGTGGGTTGACCATCAGGAACGCGTGAACACAACACCCGAGCAGGGTCGGGGGCGCGTTCCCTGGGGGACAGTATTTGCATACGGTGCCCCGACCGTCGGGGCGGGCTACATGTACCTACTTGTCGGTTTATACGTCATGAAGTTCTCGACGGACGTGCTGTTGATCGCGCCTGCAGTGATGGGGGTGATCTTTAGTATTTCGCGGGTTTGGGACGCGATTTCCGATCCGCTAGTTGGTTACCTAAGCGATCGAACCGTCGGTTCCTTCGGTCGTCGTCGTACGTGGATGGCCGCCAGCGTTATCCCGATAGGAGCGGCGTTCGTGATGGTGTTCTCGCCTCCCGCGGAGTTGTCTGAAGCGGCACTGATTGGTTGGATGGCGGTCGCGGTGATTGGGTTTTACTCGGTCATGACGGTTTTTTTTGTACCCCATCTGTCCCTCGGTGCGGAATTGTCAGATGACTATCACGAACGCAGTAGGATTTTTGGCATCCGGCACGCGTTTTATACGTTCGGTTCAATACTGTGTCTGGCGAGTTTCCAAGTCCTTATTTGGGCTGAAGACCGGGGTGAGGCTGTGGTGCGACAAACTGCACTCGAGTTGGCTTTTGTCGCAACGCTGGTAATGGCACTTCTGATTGGGTTCGCGGTGATTAGACTGCGCGAGCGGGTCGAATTTCAAGGGCGGGTCAACGAGCGACCGTTTCAGGCATTTTCGGACGTGGTTCGGAATCCGCACGCGCGATTATTGATTATCGTGACGTTCATCGAAAATGTTGGTTCGGCAGCAATAGGGGTGTTGACGCTCTACGTCGCACAGTATGTGGTTGGCGCTGCATCGTGGGCCCCCCTTATAATTTTGTCGTACATGATCCCTTCGGCCTTTTCGGTACCGCTCTGGATACCGTTGTCGCGCCGGTACGGCAAAAAACGCCTATGGTTTTTTTCGATGTTGCTAACCGGCGTATCCTTTGGCGGCATGTTCGTCCTCCCGTTTCTAGACACGGTTGACGTCCGGCTGATTACGATGATAGTGCTCGCCATCTTTGCGGGGTTCGCTGCAGGCTGCGGTGGCACGATAAGCGCCTCCATCCAGGGCGACGTTATCGATTACGACGAGTACGTTACGGGAGAACGCAAAGAAGGGACCTACTTCGCGGCTTGGAATTTCGTATACAAGTGCGCGATGGGTGCGATGCTGATGTTGACCGGATTCGTGCTGCAAGCGGCTGGTTTTGTGCCAAACGAGGTGCAGTCGATGCAAACGCAAATTGCAATTGTCTCGCTCTACAGTCTGTTTCCGCTGGTTTGCTACGCAATTGGCGCCATGCTTTTTCTGCGGTTCAAACTAAACGAACGTGCGTACGCAGAGATTCGGAGTGTATTGGATGCCCGCCGCGCGTCGGCGTGAGGATCAATTACCGACCGATAAAGTTTCCTACGCGGCGTTCGGCGACCGCTCGGACACCCTCGTGATGATCTTCAGTCTGCTGGAGTCGATGTTGTTCTAGGAATTCGTGATCGGTTTGGTCTTTGACGGATTCTGCTAATCCGGCTCGCATCGTGGCCCTCACGGACAACACTGCCAACGGCGCATTCTCCGCAATCTCAGACGCCAATGCGATGGCTTCGGAACGGACGTTGTCCCGTTCCGTCAGGATGTCACCCAACCCCCAGTCGTGAGCTGTTTCGCCATCGATTCGTTTCCCGGTTAAGAACATGTTGTTCGCTTTTTGCTGTCCGATGAGTTTTGGCAGCGTGTGCGTCAAGCCGAAGCCCGGATGGAAGCCGAGCTTGACGAAATTCGCGGTAAATCGAGCCTCGGGGCAGACGACTCGAAAGTCGGGCACCAGCGCCAAACCAAATCCACCACCCACGGCTGCCCCCTGGATAGCGCCGACAACGGGTTTCTTGCAAGAGAATAGATCGACGGCTGCGGAATAGAGTGGGTTTCCCCCGGTGACGTTTCGCTGAGTTCGTTCAGACGAAGCCGCGGACCTGGAAAAATCGTTGCCAGCGCAGAAGTGTTTCCCCTCCGAACAAAGGACGATAGCGCGGCATTTAGGGTCGTCGTCGAGATCGCGGAACGCCTGAACTAGAGCGTTGATTAGATCGACATCGAAGAAGTTATTTGGTGGTCGGCGTATTTCCGCGATTGCCACATGACCATCTCGCGTAATTTCGACATCGCCATATCGGCTCGGCTCGACCATGTCAATTTCCCCACTTGATTCGAGTTCAGGACGTTATAGTGTGACGGATTCTAAGCGGAAGCAAAGGATGATCGATGAAGTGGCGCATTGGCGATGTCACTGTCACGCGGGTAGTCGAACTTACCTCATCAACTATCGGTAACTACATATTGCCGCAAGCGACCGAAGATCGAATCAAGGCGATTGATTGGATTGGACCGTTTGTGAATGACCATCACCAGCTTGTCCTTTCGTTCCATAGTCTGGTCATTGAGACGGGGAGTCAGACCCTCGTTGTAGACACGTGTATTGGCAATGACAAAGAACGTGCCTACCCAAAATGGCACCTGATGCAATCATCGTTTCTCGACGATTTCGCTGCATCAGGATTTGATACCAATGACGTTGATACTGTTCTGTGTACGCATATGCACGTGGATCACGTTGGATGGAATACGCGTTTGGTAAATGGTAGCTGGGAGGCCACTTTTCATAACGCCCGTTACCTATACGCGGAAGATGAATGGAAACACTGGCGGAACGAAAGCCAGGCTGAATATGGCCCGGTGATTGACGATTCAGTACGACCTATTTTTGATGCCGGCTTAGCTGACCTGGTTTCAAGTGATCATCAGGTCACGCCTGAAATTTGTCTTGAATCGACGCCTGGGCATACCCCCGGGCACGTCAGCGTACACATTACTTCTCAAGGCGAAGAGGCTGTCATTACGGGAGATATGATCCACCACCCCTGTCAAATAGCCCACCCGGATTGGTCGACGACGGCGGATGTCGACCAGGACATGAGTGCATCAACGCGCGCCAGGTTTCTTGACTCGTATGCAGATCAACCGGTTCTCGTGATTGGTACCCACTTTTCCGGTCCAACGGCGGGAAAGTTGGTGCGCGATGGCGATGCGTACCGACTTGATTACTGACTTGGTCGATCGTCAACGGATCGAGATCGGGATGAACAGCACCACGTGTTAGACTCCGAGGCCGCTCGCTGATCTAAGACTACGCTGGCTGCTCGGGATATTTATACTGCGCTTTCGCAGGCTGATTTCCGTTGGTTGTGGCTCGGCACCCTGGGCTCCTCCTTTGCGATGAACATGCAGCAGGTTGCGCGAGGTTGGTTCGTCTACGAATTGACTTCCTCGGCGGTCGATCTTGGATGGGTCACCATGTCTTTCATGATTCCCCAAGTACTGTTTTCGTTGTGGGGTGGGGTACTTGCCGACCGGATTTCAAAGAAGTCGGTACTTGTGGCCGCTCAATCCCTGAACGCTCTTGCCACGCTGATCATGGCCTTCATCATACTCACCGGGAACGTGGATTTTTGGGATTTCATTATGTTTGGGGTGTTTAACGGCATCGTGTTGGCGCTGTCGTTTCCAGCTCGAAACGCGTTTATCCCGGATCTTGTGGACGAGCGCCTGATCTTTACCGCAATGGCGCTCAACACCACGAGCATGAATTTTGCGCGAATCCTGGCGCCGGCATTTGCAGGTTTCTTGATCGCGTGGATCGCAGCGGGAGATACCACCAGCACCTTTGGCGTAGGCATCGTGTATGTCGTCATCACGGGGTTGTATTTCCTTTCCGCCGTCACTATGTTGTTTGTCTCAGCGCGGGGTCGGGCGGGGACACGCGAGACTCGAAAACATCCGATCATCGAAATTCTGGATGGCCTGAAGTATGTCCGTGCTCACCCGACCGTGTATGCGCTGATTCTTCTTTCGATTGTGCCGTTCATGTTTGGTATGCCCCTTAATACGCTATTGCCGGCGTTTAACGAAGACGTCTTGCTGGGCGGACCGGACGATCTCGGTCTCCTACTTTCTGCAATAGGCATTGGCGCAATTCTTGGATCGTTGATGTTGGCTGCTGCGGGCGACGTCAAACACAAAGGCACTTGGCTTGTGGTCACCTGCTTCGGCTGGGGTGTTTCGACCGTCCTATTTGGTATGGCGTCTAATCTATGGACGGCGGTCGGTGTGCTCGCGTTGGTCGGTTGGTTGTCTTCTTGGAATATGTCTCTGAATCGTGGTCTGTTGCAGGTTCAAGTCGCACGCCATATGCGCGGACGCATTATGAGCATCGATATGATGTCGCATGGACTGATGCCGCTCGGCGTTTTACCCGTGAGCATGATCGCAGATGCTTACGATATATCGACTTCGCTCATCGCGAGTGGGGTGGTCTTTGTTGCTTTGATAGGCCTTATGGTGCTGGTCTCATCTCCGGTGCGAAGACTTGATTCGATGATGCTCGATGTTCATCGCGCGAACCAGCAACGCGAAGTGATGTCTGCGGCGCCACAACCCTAGCACCGCGACTCGATAATGTCGTCGAGTACGGGCCGAATTTGGTCGAGGAAAAGCGCAGGGTTTTCGCTCATCGGGAAATGACCGAGACCTGCTAGGGTTCGGTAGCGAGCGCCGGGTATCATCGAAGCGAGCTCTGCACCTGCATCAGGCGTGCCACTCCAGTCATATTCGCCATTGAGAATGTCCACAGAGCAAAGCTCGGTATTGATCGCGTGTGCCGTATTTCTTACGTCGTGGTCGATTGAGTAGTAGTAAAGATCGCCCTTAAAGACTGCGGGTGCACCCTGGCTATATACCCAACTCGTTTCGTGGCGCAACGCGTCAGGACTCGTTGGTGCCATCATGCCGTACATTAAATGGCCTTTGTAATCATTGCTGATCTTAGGGTGGTAAAACTCATCCACAAAACCACCGGGCGTATATGCAGAAGCTTCGAGACCGACCACGGCGCGGAATTCACTTGGATGGTGCAGGGCGAGATCAACGGCCAGGTGCCCGCCAATGGAACTCCCCATGTATACGGGCCGATCAAGTTCAAGGGTGTGCGCAAGCATGATGGGGACTTGCATCAGAAATTCTTTTTCGAGTCGATATTCCTTTTCCCACCACCTCAGATCGTGCGGCGGTACGGATTTACCGTGATAGGGGAGGTCGTAAGCTATTAGTCGAAATTTAGACTGTAGATCGCCATCTTCCATGATGTGTCGCCATTGCCGTCCATCTGCACCCGCGGTGTGCTGGAGAAGCAGACCGATCTCTCCAATGCCTGCTTCCTCGAAATAAAGGCGGTACTCCACGTCTTCGATCGTGAGGTACGTATAACGCCCGGTCGCTGAATCAAACCTCGGCATTGCGCACCTCCCGGAGGATTTCGATCAAGCGCCGGATGGCTGGGTAATAGGCGCAATAGTTGTCTCGGTCCCCTGTGATTTCGAAACCGTGATGGATGGATGCTGGATAGAGATCTTGGTAAAACGGCTTCGGCACAGCCCGTAAAAGCTCGTCCCAGTCCTGTTGAGGCGCAGAAATAGCAAGGTCCGTTGGGCCGCCACCGTACCAGTCCTGAATCTCTCTGATCATGCCGCCTTCGATATCGATGCGGGTTTTCTGATCGCCGATGCTGATCCGCAGCGTCGCATCCCACATTCGGGCATGAATGCCAAATTCGCCGTCTGTGTTCGCTTTCGTCTTCACCCCGTCCCAGTCGAGCATCTTGTGACCTCCCGTTTCGTCACGTAGGGTAACTGATTTGGTGTTGGGGACACTGCTGATGTCGTTGCGCATAGGTTTAGTTGCCGATACGCATGTGCCCGAAGCTTGTCAGACACTTTGGCCTCAGGTTTTTCGAGCGTTTGAAGGAGTCGACTACATCTTCCACGGTGGCGATGTCCACGATCTCGCGTTGTTAAGCGAATTCGAAAAGATTGCCCCGATATATTGTGCTCGTGGTAACGGCGAAGACGGATCGGGTGGACGGCCCATTCAGCCGGAGGACGATCGGGTCCGTTACGCCTGGACGCTGGAGATGGAGGACTTGGTCATCGGGCTTACCCATTACATTCCGGCGGACGAACGCCCACCGGATCATACGGTGGCGCGTTGGTGCGAGCGTTATTTCCCTGAAAAAACACCGGACGTCATTGTCTTTGGCGACACCCACACGGAGTTGATTCGCGAAGTGGGTGGCGTCCTCTGTGTCAACCCTGGGTCACCGACGTACCCGCACAACTACGACACCCAGTTCGGGACATTAGGGTTTTTGGAGTTGGATGCTGGGATAGCCAGCGCATCGGTATGGTTAATTAATGAGACCGGTATCGAACCATACGATTGGGACCAACCACCCAAGTGGAAACTGTGACGCAACCAAAGATCTTAGTCTTTTGGTAAGCCGAGAATACGTTCGCCAATAATGTTTCGCTGTATGTTGGGGGTGCCTCCGCCGATGACAACGTTGGGCCAGCTCAACGAAGATCTGGCCCAACGCGCGGTCTGGTTTTGGAGCTGAACACCTTCCTGGCCCTGCAGTTGCACTGCAAAATCGTCCATTTCGATTTCGAGACTTGCCCGAAGCAATTTATTAACGGACGTTTCTGAGGACAGCGGTTGACCCCGAAGCTGCCGGGTCAAATAGCGTAATCCGTTGTATTTCATCGCCGCGATTTTCGTCTCGAACTGGGCAATCTGGCGGCGTACCAGAGGGTCTTCCGATGCGCGAGCGCCTTGTATCCGGCTTTCGCGTACTAATTGTTTCAGGTCCTCGAGCTTACCCGACATTTGGGTTACCTCGCCTATGCTCGAACGTTCGTTGGCCAGCGCAGATATGGTTACTGCCCAGCCCTTACCCTCTTCGCCTAAGCGGTTCTCGATTGGGACTTCGACATCGGTGAAGAAAACCTCAGCGAAGTGTCGATCGCCGGCCATGTTTTCGATGGGTCGAACTTCAACCCCTGGAGTTTTCATTGGGACCAACAGGCAGGTAATGCCGTCGTGTTTAACCTCGGTATTAAATTCTGTGCGGGTTAAGAGAATCATCCAGTCGGCGTAAGGCGCACCCGTCGTCCAGGTTTTTTGTCCGTTTATCCGGTAATAGTCGCCAATGCGTTCTGCTTTGGTTTGGATCGCCGCAAGGTCACTCCCATGATTTGGCTCGGAGTATCCGGTACACCAGGTGATTTTACTGTCGAGTATGTCGGGGATGAATCGGGCTTTCTGATCGTCGGTACCGTACTGAATGATTCCCGGGCCGACCCAGGCAAGACCCATAAAGGAAGTTCCCAAAGGCGGCGCACCCGCCAACGCCATTTCCTCCTTTAGGATCGCCTGTCGAGCAACGTCGCCGTCGCTACCGCCAACAGCTTTGGGCCAGGAAAACCCCACCCAACCTTTGGTACGAACTTTATCGAGCCAATCTCGGAGGAAGCTCCCGGGGCGCTCGTTTCGAGGAGGCAGGTTTTCAGAAAGAAATTCTCGGACTTCGGTCCGGAAAGCTTCTTCCTCAGGCGTGAAGTCAAAGTCCATTACAAACCTCCGAGCGTTGCGACTCGGTCGTAGTGAAAGTCGGAATCGCCGAACATGGTACGTGCCCACTTGGCCCGTTTGAGGTAAAGCTGGACATCGTATTCGGCGGTGAAACCGATAGCCCCGTGCAGACCTACACCATCAATGCCGATCTGCGCGAATGCGTCTGATGCGTGTGCCTTCGCTCTGGATGCGGCTTGCGACAGCTCATCGGTAGCGTCGTCAACGCACCAGGCTGCGTAATAGAGAAGGGATTTAAAGGATTCAATATCCACGAACATGTCGGCGAGTCGATGTTTAACACCTTGATACTTGCCAATGGGATGGCCGAATTGGATGCGTTCCTTGGCGTAGTTGGAGGTCAGTGTTAGGACGGCTTCGGCGGCGCCGACCATTTCTGCCGTTACCGCAACGGCGCCACAACTGTTCACGTAGTCGAGATCGGCACCAGTGAGCGGGATGAGCAGTTCAGTTGACGTCGGGACCTCATGAAACTGAACTTGTGCGGCCGGCTTTGTCCTGTCCATCACATCCAAAGCGACACATTCGACCGCGTCTCTGTCGACAATGCCCAAGGCCGGGCCGTTTTTCGTTTGGACACCGACCATCAGATGCGTCGCCACTAGCGCATCACTAACAAACGTCTTCGTGCCGGTGATGTGGTCAGTCGCTTCGAGTGTAATGGCGTCCTTGTCGATCCAATTGGGTTCATCGTAGAGGCCAAAACCGAAAACGACGGATCCATTGGCAATCTTTGGTAACCACTCTTGTTGTTGCGAGATGCTCCCAGATCGGAGAATCGCAACGCAAGCCAAGGCGTTGGACGTAAGCGGTAGAGGACAAAGACCGCGACCGGTTTCTTCTAATACGACGGTCAAATCGACCCACTTCAGACCACTGCCACCGAAACGCTCAGGAACGGTAAGACCGACCCAGCCAAGCTCAGCTATTTTCTTCCACAGAGCTTGGTTTGTATCCGGGCCGAACTTGCGGATGACGTCGATCGAACATTCGACATTGATGAACCGAACCACCTGGTCGCGGAGCATCTCCTGCTCTTCAGTAAAACCGAAATTCACAAGCGACTTCCGTGCCGAATCGATAGTGGTTCGAACAAAACGAATGGCCGTTCGCTCTTCTTAAGGCAAATCGGTGCCGTCTCCTCTTGCGACCATTCTGAGGCTTGGCGAGCGGTGGCAGTCAGAGGTCGAATCCCCGCATTGGATTGATCGATGGCCAGCTGTCCTTGGTGGCTAGAATTGCTTCGCCGACCTCGTCGACTTCCCAGGGTCCTTCGGCTTCATCCTTGTGGGCAATGGGCATCAAGTTCCACGCAAGCATCGACACCCGGTTGCCCGAAACGAGCCATGTCCGACCGGTCACTTCCTTGGCGTCGTCAGAGCAAAGCCAAACAACGGTTGGGGAGACTCGATCGGGTGGGATCTGATCTTTTACGGCGTCCGGCATAATGTCGTCGGTTAATCGGGACAGCGCGGTGGGCGCTAGAATGTTGACGTTAATCCCGTACTTTATCCCTTCAAGGTAGAGGCACCTTGCCATGCCGGCAATCCCGGCCTTGGCGGCACCGTAGTTGGTCTGGCCAAAGTTCCCCAATAACCCTGACGTGGAACTGGTGACCACGATGCGGCCGCCTTCGCCTTGTTCAAGCATTTGATCGTAGGCGGCTTTAGTCGTTAAGTACGTGCCCTTGAGGTGAACGTTGACGACGATGTCCCACATATCGTCTTCCATGTTCTTGAAGCTCTTGTCTCGGAGAATGCCCGCATTGGCGATCAAGATGTCGAGTTTGCCGAAATTATCAACGCCCGCTTTGACCATATTGCGAGCATCGTCCGGGACGGAGACGTTACCGTAATCCGCTACCGCTTGGCCGCCAGCCTCTTTAATTTCCTGCACGACTGCATCGGCCATGTTGGTGCCAGAGCCACTGCCGTCGCGCGCACCACCGAGATCGTTGACGACGACCGCCGCACCCTCATTTGCAAGAAGGAGTGCGTGGGTTCGGCCAAGACCTCCTCCTGCACCTGTTACCAGCGCAACCTTCCCATCCAACATACCCATGTCGTCCTCCGTTAGAATCGTTACTCATATTGCGAGTTCGGTAAGTTTCTTCAACCCGCGGTTCAGTGAAAGGTAAGGTGGGAGGCGTTTTGGATCAACTATTTGATTTTACGGACAAGGTCGTCCTTGTGACGGGTGGAAGTCGCGGTTTGGGTCGGGCGATGATTCTCGCCTTTGCGGAGCGGGGTGCCGATGCTGTCATTGCCAGTCGCAAACAAGACAATTGCGAACAGGTGGCAGAAGAGGTTGGCGCGATGGGTCGACAAGCGCTCGCGCATGCGTGTCATGTCGGCCATTGGGAAGAGATCGACGCACTCGTCGACGCCGCCTATGACCGTTTTGGAAAAGTCGACGTGTTGGTGAATAACGCGGGTATGTCGCCGCTCTACCCAAATCTGTCGGCAGTCACCGAGGAACTTTTCGACAAAGTTATCGGCGTCAATCTCAAGGGCCCGTATCGATTGTCGGCATTGATTGGAGAGCGCATGGCGGCCGGTGACGGTGGAGCAATCATCAACGTAAGTAGTAACGCTGCGGTGCAACCAACGCCAAATTCGGAACCTTATGGGGCATGCAAGGCAGGCATCAATTCGCTGACACTCTCGCTAGCCCATGCTTTTGGCCCCCGTGTCCGGGTTAATTGTATTCAGCCTGGTCCATTCTTAACGGATATATCGAAAGCTTGGGATATGGATGCATTTGATAAGCGTGCGAAGACCAACATCGCTTTGCAACGGGGAGGTGAGGCCGATGAAGTCGTGGGTGCTGCGCTCTATTTAGCAGGACCTACTGGTAGTTATACGACGGGTGCCGTGATCGCTATTGACGGCGGTAGTAGAGGCTGACTTTACGGTATTGATGTGGAATCACTGCCGGATCGCTTGGACTACTTTGTCAACTAAGTTGCAACCTGTCAGTTCCTGGTAGGTGGCAAGCCAACCGGGGTTCGCGATATTGATGTCGAGTAGGTACGGGTGCGCGACATCGATCGTCGCGAATCGAACTCCGTGTGTGTTAAGCCAGCGAATGCACGTCTCAACCAGCTCCAGTTCAGCGGAAGTTGCTTGCACGACGGTCGGTGCGGACCCTGCGGCGAGATTACTTCTGTGATCGATATGGCGCTTTCCGTAGACGCCGATCAACAGAGACCCGGCAATAAGAAAACGCTTTTCATCCCTTGTGTCGATCCGTTGTTGCAACATAGTGAACCCAGACTGCGTTAGGTGCTCAACGATGGCGCGACGGTTGCTGTCGGTCTTGGTGACGGCAAATACATCGCGACCAAAACTGCCCGCGGTAGGCTTTCCTATCCAGGAACCCCCTCGCTCGATGATACTGAGAAGTGTCTGGGCATCCGCGCTGACGATTGTTTGGGGATGGTGTTGACCGAGGTCTCCAAGAACGAGGTGGGGCTTGCCATGCAGATAGATGAGGGCGTCGACGTCGTTTACGAATCGTGATTGATCTAGGGTTCGGAGAAGTTGCATGCGATCGAGGAACGTTGCTTGATCGCCGAAACCCACAATCCAGATGCGATCAAACTGATCGAAGGCGTGTCGAACCCCGTTCGGGTCGATACCGGTAAGTCGGTTATCCATTACTTCCAGACTCGCGTGATCGATGTGCTCGACCGACCAGCCCTGGTTAGCGAATTCGTTAGCTAATCGACCCTGGTTGTCGTTAAGACATTTCCCGCCGAATGCGGCAACAAAACAGATTCTCATGAATTCCGATGCGGTGTTTGGTAAGGGCCCATTGTTACCGGCTCGTTCCCCGGCGGCAAACTAGCGTGGAGTCTGGCGACGGTTATTGCTGCTGTATGATGGAAGCATGTTAGAAGACTACACGCTCGAAAGTTCGTCGGTTCCCGTGCACACGATCACGGTGCTCGATGACGATGAGAAGGAGACGCTGCGCGACGAAATTAGGTCGCTGCTTGAGCGTCAGAATGCGGTTCTCGTTGCTCATTATTACGTCGATGGTGACATTCAAGACCTCGCAGAGGAAACGGGCGGGTGTGTCGCGGATTCACTTGAAATGGCACGCTTTGGCTGCGATCACCCGGCGCCAACATTGATGGTAGCCGGTGTTCGCTTTATGGGCGAAACCGCCAAGATCCTCGCACCCCAAAAACGTGTTCTGATGCCAAGTTTAGCGGCTGAATGCTCGTTAGACATTGGGTGCCCTCCCGATAAATTTGAAACCTTCGTAGCAGACCACCCGGATCGAACCGTCGTTGTATACGCGAACACGTCCGCACGGGTGAAAGCCCTTTCCGATTGGGTAGTTACATCGAGTGTGGGATTGCGAATTGTTGAACATCTCACCGCGAAGGGTGAAAAAATCCTTTGGGCGCCCGATCAGCATCTCGGCGCGTATATCAAAGCCGAGACTGGCGCTGATATGTTGCTCTGGCGCGGAGCCTGCGTTGTCCATGAAGAATTCAAAGCGTCGGCGTTGGCTGATATGCGACGCTTGTATCCGGAAGCGGGCATTCTGGTCCATCCAGAGTCCCCGGCCGCAGTTGTGGCCATGGCCGATTGTGTTGGTTCAACGAGCCAGATTCTCAACGCAGCCGGCGCCTTGCCTCACGATACCTTTATCGTTGCTACTGATCGCGGTTTGTTCCATAAGATGCGAAAGGTGAATCCGCAAAAACGATTCATCGAGGCGCCGACCGCTGGCGATGGAGCTACTTGCCGGAGTTGTGCACACTGCCCTTGGATGGCGATGAATGAGTTGCGCGAATTGCGTGATGCGCTTCGCGATGGGAACAATGAAATTTTTGTGGAAGCCGAAACGGCTGAGCGAGCGATGCTGCCTCTGCAGCGGATGTTAGATTTCCCCAACTCCTAAACTGAGAACCCTACTTGATCAAGTTTCGCGGGCCGCTTCTGCTTGGGTTCGCAGATCTAAAAGTCGTTGCTCGAGACTTGCCACTAGGCGCTGGCTGGGTTTGGTAACGAGGCTCAGCGCATATTGAAGATGCTGAATGGCGTTCTGGTAGTCACCATTCAATGCGAAGAATTCGGCTCTTGCTCGGTGCACACCCACGATGTCACCGGCTAGCCCAGCGGTTTCGGCAAGGTCATACCAGACGTCGACATCGTCCCCGTTGATGGAGGCCTGCCGCCAAAGAACGTCCTTGGCGTCTTCATGACGTTTACTAGCGTTGAGTGCCCGAGCGTAAAGAATGGCGAAGGGTTGGTTATCGGGATTTATGACCAGTCGGTGCGCAAGCAAGTCTAGGGCGTCCTTAATCTCGTTGGCATTAATTAGGAGTTCAGCAAATGTTGCACAAAGAAGAATGCTGCCCGGATCTTCTTGAAGGAGCGTCTTCACCAGCATTACCGCTTCGTCATGCCGCCCTGCGCGGTCGTACGCGAGCGCGAGGGTGTAGTCGTCGATGACTTTGTCATTGGCGATGTTCTTGGCTTCTTCTAGCGCCTTAGCGCCGTTTTCGACGAAATGCATTCTCGCCCGAGCGCGCATCAACTGATATTCCAGGGAGTCCGGGAACACTTTTTTTTCGTAGCGAGCTGATTGATTGCGAGCGTCGGTAATTCGACGTTCGGTGACGGGGTGCGTCAACAAAAATTCGGGCGGTCGCTCGGTGAAGCGATACGTGCGCTGCATGCGTGCAAACATTCTCGACATCGAGTCGGTGTCGAGTCCCGCGCGCCAAAGTGTTGTGAGGCCAATGCGATCGGCCTCTTGTTCCCGGCCGCGGCTATATCGGAGCCGTTGATTCTGAGCAATTGCTTGGGCACCACTCATTGCCGCCATACCAGCTTCGGATGACCCGGTTGCCATAATGGCTGCGCCAACGAGAAAGCCAATGAGGGTTGGCAACGTCATCCGTTGTTGTGCTTCCACGTTTCGAGCGAAGTGCCGCTGGCTAAGATGAGCTAATTCGTGGGCCAGCACCGACGAATATTCGTGCACGTCCATCGCATGCAGGAACAAACCCAAATTGATTCCGACGATCCCGCCAGGTGCAGCCCACGCATTGATCTGCTTGGCGTCAATTAACACGGGGTAAAGTAAAACTTGCTTGAGCTGGGAATGCGTTGCGAGTTCGTAGAGTTGAAGTTTGGTGTAGTACTTCAGAATTGGGTCTTCGATGGTCGGCAGCTGGGAACGGACTTGCCGGAGGAATTCTTGACCCAATCGCCGTTCCGCTTCGGGGGAGATGATGGCAGATGAGGTATCGCCGAGTTCGGGTAGCTCAACGCGAGTTGCTGCAAATAGTGAGGTTGCGAGCACGATTCCGCTGATCAGAGTGACAAGCGTTTTCATGCTGAGAATCATACATCGAATGTCTTTTGGGCTTTGGTCGACCGCGAGTTTCTCCATGCCCCCTGGTGCGGGTATGCGATACTTCATTGCCATGCCTCAACACGAGCCATTACTCGTTGACGCCAAGGGTCTTAATTGCCCGATGCCGTTGTTGAAAGCAAAGAAAGCGTTGAACGAACTTTCGCCGGGCTCGCTTTTGCGTGTGTTAGCCACCGATCCGGGATCGGTGAAGGACTTTCACGTTTTCGCGCAACAAAGTGGCCACAAACTGCTCGAGTCAAACGACGATGGTGGAACTTATAGCTATCTCTTGCAGAAAAGACCTGACCGATGAAATTCGTTGATGTCATAAGCGGTTGGGTTAACCGCCACTTTTCCAACGAAGAGGCCATCTACCTGGTGTTGTTTATCGGCTTTATCTTTGTGTTCTTGGCAGTGTTTGGTACCTATCTTGCGCCGGTGATTACGGGCCTTGTCATTGCTTTTTTGATCCAAGGAATAGTGGTCCAGTTGGTTGCCTGGCGAGTACCGGAAGCGCTTGCAATTGGCGTCGTGATGGTCTTGTTCCTCGGCGCCTTAGTCGCGTTATTTGTGGGTGTGTTGCCGCTGGTATGGCGGCAAATGAACCAGACCGTTGCTGCGATGCCCGGCGTCATCGATAGGATTGCGGAGCTCTTTGCCAACTTATCGGCGACGTACCCGGCACTTTTTTCTCAAGAAACTGTAACTAGCTGGCTGTCGACGGCTAATGTTCAGCTAACCGAATTGGGGGGCGTCTTCCTGCAGGCCCTCGTTGGCCAGCTTCCGAACGCTTTTGGGCTTGTCATTTTCTTTTTGTTGGCACCGATTTCGGTCTTCTTTTTTCTTAAGGATAAGGACCGGTTGGTGAGTTGGTTCACGGGACTGTTGCCTACAAACCGGCCGCTGCTCGAGAGGGTTGGCGCGGAAATGACGGAACAAATTGGCAATTACGTTCGCGGCAAAGCGATCGAAATTCTCATTGTTGGCGTTGCCATGTACGTTACGTTTGCTTGGCTCGACCTCAACTATGCAGCGCTACTTGGGTTGCTTGTTGGACTTTCAGTCTTGGTTCCCTTTGTCGGTGCGGCTGTCGTTACGTTACCGGTGGTGGCTGTCGGTCTATTGCAGTTCGGGTGGTCGGCTGATTTCTTTTGGATTGTCGTTGCGTACTTTACGGTGCAGGCCGTCGATGGAATGGTCCTGGCGCCCAAGTTATTTTCTGTCGCCGTGAATCTCCACCCCATCACAATCATCGTCGCGGTGTTAGCGTTTGGCGGTATTTGGGGTTTTTGGGGTGTATTTTTCGCTATTCCACTGGCGACTCTGGTGAAGGCCATTTATGTCGCTTGGCCACGGCAGGGTGAGCTTGGTGTCGAGGACGACGCCGTCTTGTGAAGGCTGGTAGCCGCCTTTACCATACGGCGCTGGTCTAAGAGGTAGATGGGCATGTTGAAGGGCAGTTTTGTTGCGCTCGTGACGCCCATGACGTCTGCGGGTGAGGTCGGTTGGGACGCGCTCGGACGCCTTATCGATTGGCATCTGGAAAGTGGTACGCATGGCATCGTTCCGGTGGGAACCACGGGCGAGTCGGCAACATTAACCCCCGCCGAACATAAACGCGTCGTTGAGGTCACGGTAGAGCACGTGAACGGACGGATCCCGGTCATCGCGGGCACAGGAGCCAACGCAACCGCTGAAGCTATTGAGTATACGGAAGCCGCAAAAATCGCGGGTGCTGACGCTTGTTTATTGGTCACCCCGTATTACAACAAGCCGACCCAGGAAGGCCTTTATCGGCACTATTGTGCGATAGTGGAAGCCGTCGATATCCCCATGATTTTGTATAACGTACCCCCACGGACAGCGTGCGATATGCAACCGGAAACCGTTGCCCGACTTGCACACATCGAACAGATCATAGGTATCAAGGAGGCGTGCGGCGACGCTGAACGCGTTGCCGCCATTCGTGCGTTGGTGGACGACGATTTCATTGTGTTATCGGGCGAGGATGCGCAGACCTTACGGATGATGGATCTCGGTGCCGTGGGGACGATTTCGGTGACCGCCAACGTGGTTCCCGAGCTGATGTCAGCTTTCTGTGACTGCTATTTAAACGGTGATCGCGACGGCGCTGCCGCACTTGACCAACGGCTACAGCCAATCCATGAAATATTATTCGTTGAGACCAGTCCGACGCCTACAAAATGGGCGCTGGAACAGATGGGGAAAATCGATAACGGCATCCGATTGCCACTGATCCCGCTGTCAGAGGCACATCATGGCGAAGTGCGTCAGCGCTTGCGTGCGATAGGCGCATTATGACGGACCGCCTCACGCGTGCGTTCGCCATTTCATCGTTGACACTTCTGGGCGCCTTGATAGTGGTTGGATGCAGTATGCTTGGGGAGAATCGGGCGGTCTTTGGGAGCACGAAGAACAACTATCTCGATGCCACGGAAACGACAATAAACCTAGTTATTCCAGATGATTTAGATCCATCGTCGGTCCGAGACGCTTGGCCGATTCCGGTAATCGAAATGCGACCGCTGCAGAAAGTGTTTCCTGACAAGGCGCCGATGCCAACCGGCGTATGGGGCCGTGAGGACGATAGCTCCATTCGCATCAAGAAACTCGGTGAACGGCGTTGGATTGTGGTTGGAGAAACCCCGGACCAGGTCTGGCCGGTGGTCAAACAATTTCTTGCGGACAACGGCGTAGCTGTTGCTGGACAAAGGGCCGAGGAAGGCCTTATTTTTAGCGAAGCATTGACGGTCGAGGACGAAGAGTATGCCGACGTGGTGCGCACGGCGCTGCGTAGTACGAAACGCGAAGCCGGCGATTTCGGGGGAACCGATCAGATTATTTTTAGAGTCGAACAAGGGATTCGGTACGGATCCGCGGAGGTTCATGTTCGCCACGTCAATCGGGCCGTAAGCCCGGACAAGATCGATTGGCCTGCGAAATCGGTGATGGTTGCGATTGAAGCGGCGCTCGTCAATGAGCTTGGTGAGTATTTTGCTGCCGGCCTTGCCCAGCCGAGTGTGTCGATTGTGGGACGCCAAATATCGACGGGTACTAAGGCCGCCGTGGTTCGCGACGACAGAGGCTATCCGACGTTGCACCTGAATGTTGATTTTGATCGCGCCTGGGCGACCGTCGGACAGGCGTTAGAACGTTCAGAAATGAACGTCACAGCACTACACCGAGACGAAGGCTACTTCGAAGTCACTATCGATCCCGAGATCCTCACGGGCGAGTCTGAAGGTTTGTTGCGACGCATGATTCCGGGTCGGTCTGATCGTTACGCTGACCGTTCGGTCATAGTCCGTATTGACGCTGCGGAAAGCGGGCACGATGTCAATGTTCAGTGGCCTAAAGGTGGCCCAGTTCCGGTCGAACTGGGCGAACAGATCCTAGTGATGTTACGGGAGTTTGCAGCCTGAGCGGACGCACAGAGCCAGACCTTTTTGGGTCGGACGCGGACGTCGAGAACATTCGGTTTGCTTCGCTTGGGAGCGGCAGTGGTGGCAACGGGACTGTGGTCATGGGTGGCGCGACGACGGTGCTTGTGGATTGTGGCTTCAGTGCCAAACAGACGACCGTTCGACTTAAGGCTCTCGGGGTCGCCGTTGAGACGGTCGATGCGCTGCTCGTGACGCACGAACACGCGGACCATATCGGAGGTATCATCCCGCTCGCCCACCGATTTGATCTACCGGTCTATGCGTCTCATGGAACTCACCGAGCGCTCCTCGGTCGAGATTTAGACCAACGTCTGGCACGACCCTTTGTTTCGGCGAGGCAGCTAGTCGTCGGCGACCTGACGGTGCTCCCGGTCCCCGTACCTCATGACGCGCGTGAGCCAACGCAGTATGTGATTACTCATGCTGGTGTCACGGTGGGCATTCTTACGGATTTGGGGCACGTCACGCCTTTTGTCATCGAGAGCTACCGCAACTGCAATGCAATCCTGGTGGAGAGCAATCACGACGTTGACATGTTGCGAAATGGTGATTATCCACCGCGGCTAAAGAGGCGAATTGCGGGCAAGTTCGGGCACTTATCCAATACTCAAACCGCGGCGTTTCTCGAAAAAATTGTCCACGACGCGTTAACGCACGTTGTCATCGGGCACATTAGCGAGCAGAACAACGCCAAAGAGCCGTTACAAAGAACGTTTGAGGGATTCGAGAACCGCATTCCGAGCTTTGTGTACGCGACCCAAACACGGGGCGTTGGCTGGACGCAGCCAATAGCGATCACGTGAGTGACAAGGTCTCGTGGTGTTGAAAAATGACTATCGATTACTGTGAGATAATCAAGAAAATCGGCAGTGCGGCCCGCTAACAAGGAAAAGGAATGTTTTCCAATCGTTATTTTGCTAACTCGTTGTGGCGCTTCGCGGTGGCGTTATGTCTTGTCTTTTCGGTTGTCAGCGTGACGCATGCGGCGCAATCCGACGCGTTTGGTGCCAAAACGGGTGCTGAGGATCCCTACAGAGCGCGATTGATGGATCAACTCAAGAAGCTTGATCTGAATCCTGACCAGGTGGAAGCCTTTCAAGAACGGGTGAAAGAGTACTTTGAAGAGCGGAATGGGGCCCAACGGCGTATCGGCCGGCAGGGCGGCGCAATTGATGTACGTGTACGCCGGGATCTACGGCGGGTGGAGAATCGAGCCGTTGAGGCGATGGCGTCGATAATGACGGCTGAACAGCTCGAAAAATACCGGCGTTTTGTCCAAACCGGCAACAAGCAATACATGGCGAACTCGGGATTGCTCTGACGCAACCAGCTTGAGCTAGCAACAATTGTATCCACGGCGCAGGATCACAGAGACGGTGCTGCAACAAGTTGTAATATTCTTATGCGTACGAATATGGTGGCCAGCCGGGTCTAGGCAGTCTAATTCGATGTTGGTGCCTTTCCATTGGGGTGATAATCCGGTTATGGGTTTGACCGTGGTTCCGGGCCAAAAAAGGGGCGGCAGAGTGAGGTTCGTGGTACGGTTTGAGCCCTTCTGAGAATTAACATGCCACATTCCCTGGCACACGGGTGGGTGGCCATTTGCGGAGAGATAAGCGCATGAAGATGCTTTGGTTTGGTCGAGTGTTTGCGGTACTCGGGATCTTTGCTTTATGGACGCCAGTCATGGCCGATGACGACGATGATGATTCATCGACACAACGCATCGAAGAAGTCCTGGTCTATGGGCAACGGGTC
>JAYGFA010000005.1:0-2920 GCA_046582115.1 Pseudomonadales bacterium
GATCAGAGCTTCTAAGGAAGCCGCGATGGTGGGATTCCACATGTCGATGGAAGAGGTGATGTCGACGCGGTTCCCCGCGCAGGAGACCATGAGTAAATCCGAGGATCTGGTGGAAGGCCCGCGCGCGTTCGCCGAAAAGCGGCAACCCGAGTGGAAAGGGCGTTAACCCCCCGCGCTCGGATTGAAGCCTCAATCAGTGGCTTAAACCTCTACCTTCCGAATTAGCACCGGCCGCTAGAGACCGACTAGATGGCGAATCGGCTCGGCCAACTAAAAGACCCATGATCATACGATCGAGAAACGAGAACACCTGAGCGATCAGAAGGACCGCTACGACGTACCATGCATATCCGAGGCCCGTATGCTTAGTGGACCTTGTTTGACTGTTGTTAGACAAAATTCTTGTTGTCTGACGAAGCTCTCCCAATACCCAGCTCGCCGCACGAACTGGTGGCGTCTAGATTTACGCGTGATCGGCGCTTCTGGGTTCACAATTAACGTCCTGTTCGTTCATGTCTCTAGTCCAGGCCGCAAATTCCAATAGGATGCCATCGGGGTCCTTGAAGTAAATAGAACGCACGAAGGTGGTGTCTGTAATCGACGGACTCGACTGAGTTTCCGAATCATCGTGATTGACGACATCGGTAATCTCCACACCTGCCGCTTTCAGTCTCTGTTGGTATTCCTCAATCTTGTCTTCTGGAATATCGAAAGCCACATGGTTCATCGATGCGTGCGCCGAGGTAATATCGCCATGACCTACAAGTGCCTGTGCATGCGTAATCCCAGGCTGGCTTTCTGCCGCGTTTGGAAACCAGAAAAATGCCAAGGAATCCCCTTTGCCGATGTCGAAGAAAAAGTGCTGGCCGGCACCCCCGGGAAGCTCGATAGTCTTAGTTAGTGGGAGCCCAAGGACCCCGGAGTAGAAGTCCACAGTCTTTTTCATGTCTCTGCATACTAAGGCCAAGTGGTTGATACCTCTGATCTCGAACTTTTCGTTGGTCGGCATGAGTTTCTCCTGGTATTGGATAAACGATACGGGTGATCGAAGAACTGTCCGATTCACACACCTCCACGTGTGGAGCACATTCTTGACCGCCAGTAGCCAATATCTTTGACTATGCTCTGGTATGTCAACAACCTTTCAATCAATAGTTTTTTCTATAAAGGATGGCGAGTAGTGCTCAATTCAGCAGAACGAAAGCTACAGCAACCGGAGGAATCCATATGCCAAGACTAAGAGAAGTTCCAAAACACGAAGCTCCACAAAACGTATTGAAGTATTACGAGGCGCTGTTCGGTGAGCGAGATCCAGTGGAGGCGCCGGGCACGGCCACGGGCACACCTGGCAACTGGTGGACTGTGTTTGCCTTGGTACCGTACATTTTCGATCACGCAACCAGTCACTTTGCCTTGTTTGGCATGTTTGCCGATGAAGCCGTCAGTCAATTGGATGATATTGTCCGTGAGCTTGCGCTCATGCGCACTGGGTATACCCAAGGCAGTCAGTTCGTGTTTTCGCAACACTGCAAGGCCGCTCGGCGGTTTGGCATTAGCGATGAACAAGTCGCCGCCATCCCCCATTGGCAAGTCTCAGACGTTTTCGACGGTAAGGAACGCGCAGTACTAGCGTGGGTGGACGCTCTGATTTTACAGGGAGGGAGGGCATCGGATGAACTGTTTGAAGCCTTGCACTCATACCTCTCCGACGAAGACATACTTGAATTGACCTATCACACCATGGGTTACAACCTGCACGCGGTTTGCTGCAAGGCTTTACGCCTTGAGTATGACGACGTTCCTGAGCGCATAAGAGAAGTACCAGTCCCTGGGAAAGGCGAGCCTACGGACTGGGCCGGTAGCGCTTGGAAACGAGAGGACTGAGTCGGTGACTGACAACGGAAGGTTGGATTACCCCAGCTACAAACATCACACGAGCGAACACTCCATGTTTTCGACACTAAGCGCCAGCGCCTCGAAGCGATCTAAATCCGATACGGTCCGACCCGCCAACAGAAGGACTTATGGGATCAGATGTGGCCGCCGAACGAACCCTCGAACAACCTACGGGTAAGCTAAGGTCCGCAATGCCTCCTGGTCCTGTTTGCTTGGGAAATGGTTGATTCCATTGACCACCGTCGCGAGCGCGCGGGCACTCTCGGATGAAGAGTCATCTCCAACGATCGCGGTAAGGTGTTTGCTATCCGCTGAAGTCACCTTGTGCTGAATATTGGCGATTGCGGTAGCGATCTGTTTTTCGACGGCATTATTTGCGGGGTCTTCTGCGATTGCTACCAATGACTCCTTGTCTGAACTACTTGGGAAATGTTTCAGTTCCATCACGATGAGCGCCATTTCCGCGATGGTCTCGTCGTCCGCAACAGCGACCTGGGCATACTCAATTAGGAATGAGAGGGCGAGCACGACGAGCGTGGATCGTGTTGACACAAAGTTCCCCTTTATCAGTTGTGGTTGACACATTCGACAACTTCCGACGTGGAAAAGAAAGTGTCGGACGGAATTAACTCTTAACCCGCGAAACTATTGGCTCCCTCGCGGGATCTTTTTCTGGTCAATGGGTTTGGTCGATGCCGAGTACGAAGGACGCCAATGTCCGCGAAGGGCGCCAGCCTTTTGCAGTGGCGTCCTTCGGCTAAGTTGGCGGTCGTCGGCGAGCGTATATCCAGGTCGACTAACGAGAGTTGTTAGTATCGGTGGTATTCGAGTGTTCCGGGACGGAGCTAATGGCTTTGGGTGTTTGCGACAAAGGCGTGCAGTGCCGACCATATGTCGGGATGCGACAGCGGCTCATTATGCCCACCCAGGTATCGGGCAATTTCTGGAGGCGTGCTAAGCCGGGCGATGAAGAGATCGGTTTCCCTCGGCGGAATGATGCGGTCATCGTCGGCACGAATAATCA
>JAYGFA010000056.1:0-2757 GCA_046582115.1 Pseudomonadales bacterium
ACGAAATAGATAGCGACGCAGGCAAGAACGAATGCCGGCAGTATTTCGTATAAATCAAATATTCCACCTGATAGATTTCGCCACAAGAAAATAGTGGAACCGCCGACCAACATCCCTGCGATAAGACCTTGGCCAGTTGTACCTTTCCAGAAAAGACAATACAGAACACACGGACCCAGGCTGGCGCCCAGACCACCCCAAGCGTATGCAACCAGGTCCAGGACGCGATTTTCTGGATCCAGGGCGATTCCCCAGGCCAACATAGCAACTAATACGACCATCAGCCTGCTTAGAGCAAGCGGATGCTTTGTAATAATCCCGACATCTAATACCAGAGAAGTTGATGCGACCAAAAGTTGCGAATCAACGGTACTCATCACCGCAGCAAGTATCGCTGCTAGTACAATCCCCGCAAGCCACGGATCGAGCAGCGCACTGGCCAGCTCAATAAGCACCACTTCGGGATCTTCCAGAGAAACAAAATGCGTCGACCCGACGAAGCCGACCGCTATGGCTCCAATGCCAGAAAGTACCATCCAGGTCATGCCGATCCGCCGAGCCTTCGGTATGTCAGCGGAGCTACCAACGGCCATAAATCGCACGAGAATGTGGGGCTGACCGAAATAGCCCAAACCCCATGCTAGCAAGCTAATTACTCCAACCAAACCCATAAAAGGAACGTGCAAGTTAGTCCCGGCCGCCGTGACATCAATTGAACCAATAACAGGTAGTAGAAGGAGAGCTCCCATCATCAAGAGGGCTTGAAAAAAGTCGGTCCAACTCACCGCAAGAAATCCGCCGAACGCAGTGTACGAGACGATGACAAAGGCGCCAATCGCCAGCGCGCGTTCGTAGGAGAGTCCAAGAACTATCTCAAAAAGCTTAGCACCAGCCACAAAACCGGCGGATGCGTATAGGGTAAAAAACACAATCGTTATACCCGCCGTCACAACACGCAAAAGTGAGCCGGGGTATCGCGTTCGTCTTGCGAAAAATTGAGGCAGAGTCAACGCGTTATCTAGGTCGGCTGTTTCCCGTCGCAAACGGGGAGCGACTAGTCTCCAGTTTAACCATGCGCCCACAATAAGCCCTACGAGAATCCACGCTTCCTGCAATCCACTTACAAACACTGCTCCCGGCAAACCAAGCAAGAGCCAACCCGACATATCTGAGGCTCCAGCTGACAGGCCAGCGACTGGGCCGGATAGATTCCTGGAGCCAATCGCATAATCTGTAACATTCTTGGTTCGCCTCGTTGCAACCACGCCAATAGCGGCGATAGTCAAGAAATAAGCAACAAATGCACCAATGGTTAACGGACTCATGCGCTGCCCCTAACATTTAAAGACCGATACGTTACCGCCACCAACAGCAATCTCCCACAGCGGTTACAATTATTTGGATCTCAAATTTCGAAACTAACTGTCGTGAACAATAGTATTGAAAAGGCCGTAGCACTCGGCGTCGACGTGCTTCGTCGTGTTAGTCGTTTTCTACCTGAGAACAACCACATAGATTGGGGGGAAACACCAGCCGCGGCATGGATCCATCAAGGGTGGTCCGGTGCGCTCACGCCAGTAATCGAAAGGGACAGCATTACCTTAGAAGATCTATTAGAGATCGATCGTCAGAAAGACGCATTGGTCGCTAATACGGAACAGTTTTGCAGAGGTTATCCTGCGAACAATGTCCTTCTTTGGGGCGCAAGGGGAACTGGAAAATCATCGCTAATTCATGCGCTTATTAATAATTTCTATAATAATGGTTTAAGAATTATCGAGGTCGACAAGCATTCCCTAAGAAACATCGCGGTGATCGCAGAAGAAGTTAGAACAGAGCCCTACCGGTTCATCGTCGTGTGCGACGATTTATCTTTCGAAGCGGATGACCCGTCGTACAAAGAACTTAAAAGCGCTCTTGAAGGATCTATTCTCGGTACTTCATCAAACATCTTGATCTATGCAACTTCTAATCGACGCCATCTCCTTCCAGAACAGATGGAAGACAATTTATCGGCGTCCTACGAACATGGTGAACTGCATCAAGCGGAAGCTGTCGAAGAAAAAATATCATTGTCAGACCGGTTTGGTATTTGGCTTTCGTTTTCTCCATTTACGCAAGCTCAATACGTCCGCGTCGTAAAGTATTGGTTGCAGGTGCTAGGGAGCAAATTCGACGTATCAGCTCCTTGGACGGAAGAACTCGAAAAAGAAGCGTTACGGTGGGCCCTAGGACGCGGCGTACGAAGTGGCCGTACCGCACACTACTTCGCTCGCCATCATATTGGCCAAGTACTTTTAAGTGGTTAGAGCTGAACACTAGATAGGATCTTTCCACTTGTTGAATCGAACCCCTGTCGCAACTAGAATTCGCGCCTTCTCCGTCCCCTTCGTCTAGAGGCCTAGGACACCGGGTTTTCATCCCGGCAACAGGGGTTCGACTCCCCTAGGGGACGCCATCCGCATTTTATGTCCGCTACAGGCCGCATAATCACTGGGGCTTCGTAGCCAGGTTCGGCATGTAGGCCCATATTCGGCGTTCGAGTGGCCCCTAAAGTGGCCCCTAAAAAGGGGTTCGACTCCCTTCTCGGACGCCGCGCTTGGGTCCGTAGGAAGCGATCCTCGACTTCGATTACCAAGTCGTTAACGTATCGGGATCCTGCAAACTGTCGACCTAACCGAACTTACGTTCTCAGATCGTGAATAATGGCTCTTGATCGATAGAATTGAGATACGAGTTCGTGGCGACGAAAGTAAT
>JAYGFA010000072.1:0-41180 GCA_046582115.1 Pseudomonadales bacterium
ATCGCGGTGCATAGACTCGGCAGCACGCGTTAAACGCGCTCGCTTGACCCATGATGGTGCTGTAGTCCGTTCGCCCATTGATCTCTTCGTCATCCAAAGCCTGATTCCAACCGTCGCCGCCGAGAAGCGTGGTTGGATGGACGAAAAAGACATCGACGTCAGCGGCCGATTGCAATGTCGAGGTGTTCGCGATGGGCGTTCGATCGGCCGCGTCCTCCCTGCTGGGCAGCGCGGCCCAATTCGACGCGATGCTGTAGTCGGGGGCTGCAGGGGGCGTTGTTTGGGCAAATCCAGCATCCGGACGCATCGTGTATGCCATGACGGCGAATTGCAGAACGCCTCGAAAGATGTATCCCAAAATAAGTACGACGCCGACGACAACGCCTAGCACGATCAGAAATTTCTTCATACCTGTTCCCTTACCTGCAACGACTGTTCAGTGGGAAGCATGTTTGTAGTCCCGCTAACCGTAGCAAATGATTTCGCAATCACCGCGTGAGCGCATTGATTCGTGCGTGTCACCGCTAGGGTCACAGTTGATGTCTTTGACGTTACGCTTGCTCAAGAAGCTCTGCTTGACCGTATCCGGCAGCGGCACAATATTTGAGTCGCTCGAAGTCAGCGCCATCGTCGCCACTCTTTCCAAACGGATCATCAAGTCCACAAAGCGTCGAAAAAGCGGGCGGGTTGCGCGTAACGATGGCAGGGTCGATATCTTCGTAGCGTTCGATGGTCCGAATAAAATTTCGCGAATAGGCGTTGTGAAGCGATGTCCGCTTTCCTGGAGCCGTCCGTGGCGTTGAACCATGCCACGTTGCCCCATGCCAAAAAGCGATCGAACCCTTCTCCATTTCAATAAGTTGAGCGTCGTCCTGGGTGGTGCCTGGCGGGACCTGACGTCGTTCTTTAAAGCTCCCGGGGCGAATGACCGTTGGGCCGTGCTCAGCCCGAAAGTCGTCAATGGCCCAGACGGCGGTGGCTTCGAGGCAATATTCCGGAAACGGTTCGCCGATGCGCGAGGCACCGTAATCCGCGTGTAACCCCGGATGCGTCTCCTGTCCAGTTTCTTTGACGATCGTGTCTGACTGATACATCAAGCAGCCCCGACCGAGCATATATTCGGCAAGCGCGAGGATCCAAGGATGCAGGGCCGCTTGTTCCCAGATCGTGCCGCGTTGTAACAACATGGTGGCGCGGAAACTTGCGCCCTCTGGACGGCCCTCGTGATTTCGATGGGTCTCGCGACGTAGTTCGTCGGCGAAAGTATGGCTGAACGCGGCGGGTAATACTGTGTAGCCAACGGCATCCAACTCACGTAGGTGGGATTCAAGTCCGAGGCTGTTGGCTCGATGTTCGATTGCAGGATTGTTAAGCGTCCTTCTCGCCATGTGATCGTGGAGCGCCAAGAGTAGGACCGACACATCCTTATCGGTTTCGAAGGCGTCGACGTAATATCCCTGGGATTCACCAAACAGGTGTTCGTGCTCGCTTCGTCGGCGCGTCGCGGATTCCTCGTTTTGGTCGTGAATGATGGTTGCGGTCGGGATGGCGTGGTCGTATATACACCGTTGGAAAAAATCTGCGTTGGGATCGGGTTCGGCGTTCACCATCGTGTCAGAGCCATCGAGAACGACCGCATAGCCCAACGTGCCAGTCGAACTCAGGTGACTCGGGGCGTTGTCGAAAGCAAGCGAGAACGACACGGGTCGTGTGAGACGACGGATCGATTCGCGCTGCTCTATGAGGAAACTATTAGCCGCACGGATCCAATCGCTGGATGCCAATTCGACGCGTTGATCGAGTGGTACTGCGAGGTTGGTGGTCATAGGGATTTCCGCGCGCTCCAATAACGGTTGGAAGTCTGATAGACGCGCTTCGGGCTCGTCAAGCACCGCTTTCGACAAAATTGCGCTGACCCCATAGGAGCTTGGTCTGCTATTGTCGTGCGTGAGTTCGCAGTCGAGGACGCACTCGTTCAATGCCGGTACATCAGCTAGGGCGGTCGACGGTCACTGTTTTCGCGTTGGTTGGGGTGGTCGCGATTTGCGCTGCCGTATGGGTGTACCGGGTCGCAGGCGTACCTGACCAAGCACTAGATCCGTCGGTTAGACCAACGCTCCACGTTCGGTCGGTCGATGATGAGCGAATTCGAAGCGCCGCCGTCGACGAGCCAGGTGCCTGGTTGACCCACGGTCAAGGGTTCGAGGAACAGCGGTTTTCGACCCTGACCCAGATAAATCAGGACACCGTTAGCGGGCTGGGCATCGCCTGGGTGAAGGACCTTAATACCGTCCATGCGGTGGAAGCGACACCGTTGGTGGTTGATGGCGTCATGTATTTCACCAGCACATGGAATGTGGCGTACGCGATTGACGCCAGGAGCGGTGACGAAATTTGGAGGTATGACCCCAAGGTGCCGGGTAAAACGGCCCGCGATGCCTGTTGCGGGATCGTTAGCCGGGGTCTCGCCGTTTACTTAGGAAGGGTTTATGTGGCCACACTCGATGGTCGGCTTGTCGCTCTCGATGCGGCGTCGGGCCGCATAGTCTGGGAGGTCGACACGATCATTGATCGTTCACGAAATTACACCATCACGGGCGCACCGCGGGTGGCCGCAGGTAAGGTATATATTGGCAACGGTGGTGCGGAGTATGGCGTTCGTGGCTACCTCACGGCATATGACGCCAACTCGGGTGACAAGGTGTGGCGGTTCTTTACGGTTCCCGGAGATCCTTCGTTGCCGTTCGAACATGCGGAAATGGCGACGGCGGCAGAGACCTGGAAAGGCGGTGAATGGTGGAAAATAGGAGGCGGAGGAACTGTATGGAATTCAATAGTTTACGACCCATATTTTCATTCAATCTATCTCGGTGTCGGTAACGGTACGCCGTGGACCCGGGCGATCCGCTCCCCGGGCGGCGGCGATAATTTATTCCTGTCGTCCATCGTTGCTCTTGATGCGGACACCGGAGTAATGAAGTGGTACTACCAAACGACGCCGGGGGACAACTGGGACTACACGGCGGTGCAAGACATGATGCTGGCCGGTCTCACCGTCGACGGCGTCGAACGCAAGGTGTTGATGCAGGCGCCGAAGAATGGGTTCTTCTACGTTCTTGACCGCCAAGACGGGACATTGCTACGCGCTCACGCATACGGGGCGGTGACCTGGGCAAGCCACGTCGATCTTTCATCCGGTCGACCCGTTGAAAATCCAGACACCGTTTATGCTGAGAATCCGCAATGGGTATTGCCGGGCCCAAACGGGGCGCATAACTGGCAAGCGATGGCGTGGAACGCCGATCTCGGTCTCATGTTTTTGCCGATCCAAGAAATGCCTTTTCTGTACGCCATGCCCGAGGAATACCGCAAAACTGGGATCTACAAACGTCGACACGGAGCCTGGAATACTGCTGTCGAGTTTGGTCGGTATAACCAAATGGTTGAGGCCTGGGAAGATGCCCCTGAGTCGAAAGGTTATTTCATCGCATTTGATCCGCTGTCCGGTGAAACCGCCTGGTCCGTTGAACTGGAGCATCCCTGGAATGGCGGCGCGTTGGCGACCGCTGGCCAACTTGTTTTTCAGGGTAACGCTAGCGGTTTTTTAATAGCGTATGACGTCGAGAGCGGCGACGTGGCATGGCAATACAACCTTTATGCATCCATCGTTGCGCCCCCCATTACCTACGCGTTGGACGGTGAGCAGTACATAGCGATTCTGACGGGATCGGGCAACAATGCGATCGATAGCGCGTCGTACAAATACGGCAGTACCGGTCGATTGGTGGTTTTCAAACTGGGCGGCACCAAGAAAATTCCGATACCCGCATTGCGCGATTTAACGATTCCCGAGCCGCCGCCCCTGACCGGATCTGCCGATGACATTGATCGTGGCGATGTCATGTATCACGACGTCTGCGGTTTTTGTCATGGATTTGGCGTGCACTCGGGCGGCGGACCGCCTGATTTACGAATGCTCAGCCTGGAATCGCACGAGCTTTTTCCGGCCATCGTTCGAGGGGGTCTATATCAGGACCGGGGCATGGCCAGTTATGCGGATTTATATTCCGACGAAGACGTCGAGCGGATTCGACAGTACATCATTTCGCGCGCTAAGAAAGATCGCGAGGAAGCCTTGGCGGCGGCCGAGGCCAACGTCCCTGCTCCCTGACGTATCCATTACTGTCGCTATCGCAGCGGGACCATCGTAATCTGATTATCGTTGCTTCCTGGCTGCACGTTTGGTTATGTCGACGTATGCCGTTCGAACGATTGGCCTTGTGTAGTTCGTTGTATGCACCCATCAGGTCAGCGGCAAACCAAAGCCACGTGCTGCTGACGAGTTGTAAGCATATGACGAAGCATTATTTTTTCTGCAATCGGGTCACTGCTACCTTCCGGTTTTTCTCACCGACGGGATCGCGCGAGCAAGATTCAGGCTTGCATAAAATGTAACGTTTAGGTTACATTCTGCCGTCGATAGTATCCCACCGTACAGGGTCTCAGCCATGGAGCGAACAACTTGAAAAGGCGTTTTCCGTGAATCGTTCAGCATCGGAATTTGATCCAACAAGTCCGAGTATAGAAGTTCGTGATTTGCACCACATATACAAGGGCGGGAACGTGGCACTTGACGGAGTCAACCTGACCTGCGGTACCGGCGTATACGGCCTGCTTGGGCCCAACGGCGCCGGCAAGAGCACTTTGATGCGGATTCTTTGCACTTTGATCCGTCCAACCGAAGGACACGTTGAACTATGCGGTTACGACGTCACAAGGCAACAACGCGAGGTGCGACGGCTACTCGGCTACTTACCGCAGGATTTTGGGGGTTGGCGCTCGCACCGGGTGATCGAAGTGGTCGATACGTTGGCACAATTATCTGGACTTTTCGCACGAAAAGATCGACGTGCCCGCGTGGAACGCGTCATTGAACAAGTGGGCCTAACGGACGCGGCGTACCGCAAAGTTAAACAACTTTCAGGCGGTATGGTTCGGCGGCTCGGGGTCGCCCAGGCGCTCGTTCATGAGCCGCGGATCTTGGTGGTCGATGAACCGACTGTGGGCTTGGATCCTGAAGAGCGGATTCGGTTTCGGAAACTCATGGAAGAAATCGGTCGGGACCGAACCATCTTATTGTCGACGCACATTGTGGCTGACCTTGGTGCCGCGTGCCGCGAGATCTCGATCTTGGATGCAGGTCGAACCGTATTCAGTGGTTCGCCGGCTGAATTGTTTCGAAGCTCGGTGGGTGCGGTATTCGAACTAATCACGTCGGTGGAGATGGCCGATAAGACCGAACAGAACCACGAGGTGGTGTCGCGTATTTCGGCGGGCGATCAAGTCACGCTGCGTGCCATTGCATCGGAGGATGGGATGCCGCCAGGCGCAACCCCAGTTGATGAGACAACGTTGGAAGAAAGCTACATAGCCTTTATGTCCGCGCGAGGTCGCGCAACCGTGGCACGCCAAGAAGGTGATTTGCTCGACGAATCGTCTGCGCTGGAATTAGACGAACTTGAAATCAAGGAGGCAGTTTCGTGAGCATCGCGATGATTAAAGCGATTGCTGGCGCGGAGATACGCTCAACGCGTCGCTTGGCGCGATACTGGCCGTTCACCATTCTCTCGGTTGTCTTCGTATGTGTTGCCGTCGGACAGACATTCTTCATGCACGCGATGGGTTCGGGCTTGTCGGCGAGTCTCGGGTCATTGGGTCCGCGTTACGCGATAGCGAACACCGGATTTATCGCAGTCGTTCTTTTTCTCGTAAGCCTGATTTTTTTGGTCTTTGATATTCGTCACCGTGACGTCCGCGATCGCATGGTGGAAGTCCTCGATACCCGCCCGATCACGAACACAGAGCTTGTGCTGGGTCGATGTCTTGCTCTGGTCTTCATGACCTGGCTACCGATGTTATTTATCTTCATGGTGCTGCAGGCGTTCGGCTTCGTCGCCATTAAGCTAGGGATTCCCGGGGGAACGATGGAGCCGTACTCCGTTGTCTCGTTTTTGATTGCGGCAATGACGTCCCTTGCGCTTTGGTGTGCGCTGACTGCGTTTCTCACCTTAATCGTGCGGAATCGATTGATCGTCACCTTGGTAGCGGCAGCAATACTCATTGCCCAGGCGTGGGCGATGTTCATGAGCCCGGCATATTTGGCGCCGTCCCTAGCACCGTTATTTTCGTTCCTCGGCGATTTACCGTCAGATCTAATGCCGGCGCTGCTGCCTGACGGCGCTGGTGAACGGATCGTATGGTCATGGCTGATCGCAGCCGGCTTTATTGCGCTGGCCGGAATCGTTCACCCCCGCGCTGACAATGCCCGCAAACTCCTGATCAGCGGAGGTGGAGTCAGTCTGGTATTGGCGGGGGGGCTGGCGCTTGCGATTCAAGCCACGCAGGCACGGGATGAGTTAGTTTTATTTGACGAATGGCGGATAGCGCATGAGGAGCGGAGTAATTACCCGCGTGCCGACGTGCTATCAATCCGAGCCAAGGTGCAGATCGATCCGGGTCGCGAATTGGGTCTTGATGTTGCTCTTTCGATCACAACACCGCCAGGAGAGGCCCTGACATCTCTACTGTGGACCCTTAATCCGGGCTTGGTCGTCGAGCAGGTAACGGTTGATGATACGGCGGTCGAGTGGCATCACGACAGTGGACTTCTCGAAGTGAACGCGACCCTAACGGCAGACGTTAGAAGCGAGCTACGCATCGTCGCCTCCGGAATGCCCGATGCGGCTTTCGGTTACCTCGATTCCGCCGTCGACCCGAGATCCCTCACGCCGAACGAGGCGCAGCAATTCCAAATGTTAGGTTTCCAGCCAGGACTTTTTGATCGAAACTATGTCGCCCTCATGCCCGGCGTCCGTTGGCTTCCGAGTGCGGGCACTGACATTCCGAACGGTGACGCCCGTACGCACCCACCCGATTACTTTAGCGTCGATATCATCGTCGAAGTGCCCGCGGGTTGGTTGGTCGCAGGTCCGGGCCGGCGCATCACATTATCGGAACCAGACTCGATGACCGGTCGCGTTCGGTTCGCATTTCGGCCGCCATCCCCCGTGCCCGCGGTGGCGTTATTGGCGTCATCGTTCGAACGCCGTGCGATGGACATCGATGGCGTCACCTTCGAAATCCTTTTGAGCCCGAAGCACCTCGATAACTTGACGCTATTTGCTGATGCGAACGATGCGATTCGCGAACGAATTGAAGAGCTATTGACGGAGTCGAGGCGTCTTGGGCTGCCCTACCCCTACGATGGATTTTCCTTAGTCGAAACGCCACACACGTTGCGCGGTTTCGGTGGCGGTTGGCGATTGGATTCGGTGCAGGCGTTACCGGGTATGGTGCTGGTGAAGGAAACGAGCTTCCCGACCGCGCGATTCGCACGATTCTTTGACGATCCTGAAGAACTCCGAGAATTAGAAGATGCCGAGGGCGGTATCGCAGGTTTTAAACGTGAGGTGATTGAACGCTTTTTCGATAACGACTTTACCGGCGGAAACGTTTTCCTGGGTGCCTCGCGTAATTTTGTTGCATACCAAACGAGTGCAACAGGTCGCGGCGCGATTGCACTCAACTACGTCCTCGATGAGCTTTTCAACCGGTTAATTACTGGTAAACGCGGCTATTTTTCGGCGCACGAATTCGATAGCCAGATGGGCGTCACGATGATGGGAACGATGTCGGACATGATTCAAGGGGAAGGCGGTGAAATTATTGATTCGATCATTGCGAATACGGTGCAACGTCCCGCGGTGTGGGATCGGGCCCTTGCTTCATCCCTTGCCGAGCTCGACCCCACCGATGACCCGGCGCAGGTTCTGAACGTCATGGCGCTGAAAGGCGGTGCGGTTGCCGACGTCCTTTACGACGGATTGGGTAGACAACGGATCGCCAAATTGTTGGCGGCGTTGGTTGATCGATACCGTGGTGGTCACTTTGATGCGGACCAGTTTGTGCAGACATCGAAGGACGTCGGCGTCGATATCGAACCCCTCCTTGGCGATTGGTTGAATGAGGCCGCCTTGCCGGGATTTCTTGTGTCGAATGTGATGGCGGAGCGACTCGCCGAAAGTGACGATGGCAATGCTAAGTACCAAGTTCGGTTTCACGTTCGTAACGACGAGTCTGCACCGGGCTTATTCCGCGTGCGCTACATGAGCGGTAACAGGAAAAAATGGTCTCGGGATTGGGCCCCCACGTGGAACAACACCGAACCGTTCCGGCTTGCTGGTTATCAATCGGTCGAAGTGGGTTTATTAAGCCGTGACCCGCCCCTCGAAATATGGCTCGAGCCGTATTTAGCCTTGAATCGAAAAGCGTTGCGCCTCGATATCCCGGACATTGATTTTGAACAACGGTCGCTTGCGGACCCGTTTCTTGGTGTAAAACCGAGTGAGTGGGCGACCAATCCCGTAGACGCAGGGATCATCGTTGATGATTTAGATCCGGGCTTTGCGATCGAGTACGACGACGCCGATCAACTGAGTAACTTTGCGTTCCAGGTGGCGTCGGACGAAGAAGGTGCCACCAGCGTCACGCTCTCGATGGGCCCGGGATCTTCGAGCTTAGAAATGGATCAGGGATTACCGGTCTTGCCGGATTTTTTTGGCGCGGGTCAAGGTTTCGGTATGTGGACGCGTGACAGTAATGAGCCGCGGAGCTGGGGTAAGTACCGGCGTACGTATGCCAAGATCGCGGCTGGTCGCGGAAGCCGTCGAGCGATCTTCACCGCGAAGTTACCCCGAGACGGGATGTGGCAACTCTCCTATCACTCCCCGTTTGCTGGCGGCAAGGCGCGGAGGAGAGACAAGGACAATGCCCGCCGTGAGCGGATGGGATTGGGCTCCGGATCGAGACTCGGCAGTTACGATTTGACTTTGTCGGCGGATCAACATGCGTGGCCGCTCGAATTCGACGCCTCGGCCGCCGAACGAGGCTGGAATGATTTGGGGACGTTTGACCTTACCGCGGGTACGGTCCGTTTGAGCATCAGTGATGCGACCGAGGGTGAATCCGTGATCGCCGACGCCATTCGCTGGATACCAGCGAATCGGGTAGAGTCCGCCAGCCCCCGCTTGAGCGCTAGGATTGACCGATGAAGTTTGGAGTCAAAGCCGTCCTCACCGGTTTGCTTATTCTATTGGCAAGCGCGTGTGGCGAGACCACGGCGCCTCCCCTGGTCGAATTTCGCATTCCCGTTGAGGTTGGCGAGGTCCTGATCGATGTCGTCGAAGATAGCATCGTAACGACGGGGACTCTTCGACCCCGAGAGAGTGTGGTGCTCACTGTCGAAACACCCGGATTTTTGCGTCTGGTTCGGCTCGAATCGGGCGAGCGAATTACAGAAGGAACCAACGTTGCAAAAGACGCGTTGGTGGCGGAGATCACCGGTGAAGATGCTCGACTAGCCGTGCGTCTAAAAGCAACGCAGCGGCATCTCGAGGCGTCCGAAGAGGAAATGAAGCGTCGACAGCAGCTCTTCGAGCGGCGATTGATTGCGGAGGAAGACCTGTTTCGTGCCCGCGCGACCTACGAAGACGCGCTGCACAATTTTGAAACCAGTAAGCGAACGTTGGAGAAGACGCGGATTACGACTCCCATCGCGGGAGTTATTTTGCAGTTGGCGCGGGACGCGAATAACCAACCGGTCGCCGATGGTCAGAAAGTGATGCAAGGATTCGAGGTAGCCCGAATCGCGCCCATCGATAATCTGATCGCGGATATCAATCTGGTTGGTCCGGAGCTCGCGCGGGTACGCCCAGGCCAGTCCGTTCGTATCGAACACTACGCATTCGAAAAGACCGTGATGATGGGCAAAGTGCTGAGATTGTCGCCAGCGATGGACGCCACGACCCATTCATTCCGCGCCGAAATTCTGGTTGATAATACGGCCAGGCTGCTGCGACCTGGCATGTTCATTCAGGCAACCATCGTGACCGATCGTCACCAAGACGTGGCCGTCGTTCCCCGCGATGCAGTCACGGAACGTGCGGGTCGTGACGTTGTATTTGTAATCGATGGTCAACGTGCGCGGCGCCAGGAAGTTTCACTGGGACTCCGTAACGACGACTGGATCGAAGTCATCGACGGTGTCACCCCCGGAGAGCGCGTCGTTGTCCGCGGTCTTGAAACGCTTACCGACGAGGCACGTGTTCGAGTAACGGGCTCTTGAATTCGGCCGAATCCGCTGCGCGGCTGGCAACACAGCGCCCAGTCGCGGTTACGGTCATGGCGTTTGCAATTGCCCTGGTTGGCTGGCTGGCGTACCAACAACTTCCGGTCGATCTTCTCCCTGACTTACAAAGTCCGACGGTGGCGATTTCCATTCGCAGCGGCGATCGGCCACCGACCGAAATGGAACGTATCTACGGGGAACAACTTGAGCAACGCTTGTTCACAGTGCGTGGGATCCGGGAAATATCCCAGGTCGCTCGAACCGGAAAATTGGTAGCGACGGTGGTTTTCGACTGGGATACCAATCTCGATTTGGGCGTGGTAGACGTCCAAAAGGCGGTTGGTCCCATGGCATCGGATCCTGCCGTGGACGAGGTGTTGGTGCGTCGGTTTGATCCTCGTCAAGCACCGGTGCTTATGTTTGGCCTGACTGCCCCTAGCGGACAACCGGACCTTTCTGAATTACGCCGATTGGCACGACGCCAAGTGGCACCAGGACTCGAACAACTCCCAGGGGTCGCGGAAGTTCGAATTACTGGCGGACGTGAAAAGGAAGTCCGTGTACTGCTGGACCGATACCGCATGGAAGCTTACGGCATCACACTCGCGTCGATCGAAGGTCGGCTGATCGACGAGAACGTAGACATCTCGGCGGGCACGTTGGAAGAAGGTGCTGAGGTCCTCCTCGTTCGGAGTGTCTCGCGATTTCGAACACCCGACGACGTTCGTCGCGTGATTGTTGCCTATGTATCGCGTTCCGACGGAACCCGCCAAGCCGTTCGGGTGTCGGATATTGGGACCGTGGCAGTGGTTGATCGCGAAATCGATCATTTGGTCCGCGTGAATTCAGTCGAAGGGGTGGGACTCGCCGTGTATAAGGAGGCTGGTGCAAATACCGTGGAGGTTTCACGCACAGTCCACGATGCCATGGTCGGTTTGGCGCAAGACTTACCCAACGTCACATTGACCGAGGTCAGCGATGACGCGTCGCTCGTCGTCACTGCGCTTGCCGATCTCCAAACGGCAGCGGGCGTCGGCATCCTACTTGCAATCGTTGTACTCGCTCTCTTTTTACGATCAATCGGCGCGACCCTCGTTGTCTCTGCCGCGGTGCCCGTGTCGATCCTAGCTGCGCTCTTTCTGATGCGGTTTGGATCACAGAGTCTTAATGTCATTACGCTTGGCGGTTTGGCGCTTGGCGCAGGCATGCTCTTGGACAATGCCATTGTTGTGGTGGAGAGCATTTACCGGCGATTGACGGAGGGCGAGACGAGGTCCGAGGCTGCCGCCACCGGAACCGGTCAAGTGGCAGGCGCGATTACGGCTTCGACGTTGACCACCTGCGTGGTGTTTTTCCCGGTGCTCTTTGTGGAGGGCCTCGCCGCGCGCCTCATCGAAGGCATCGCGTTCACGGTGGTTGCTTCATTGCTCGCGTCGTTGGCGGTCGCGATGTTCTTGATTCCCGCGCTGGCACGATGGTTTATGCCCGAAACCATCGCCGTTGAGCGTATCGATTCGAGCATCCAACTGCGCACACGATTTGAGCGCTTTACGCGTCGTTTACTAGACCGCCCAGTGACGGTCGTTTTCTCGGGTATCGTAATTGCGGGCGTTTGTTGCTGGCAGCTACTCGGACTCGGCACCGAGCTGCTACCGTCAACCGATCCTCGCCAGTTCTCGATTCGTATTGTTGGACCACCTGGTCAACGTGTCGAGTCGACGGCGCGAGTAGTTGAAGGCGTTGAGTCGCTGATCTATCAATTTGGGGAAGGTAGTGTCGAGGCGATATTATCGGAGGTGGGGCGCCTTCCTGAAGATAGCCGCATGGTGCGCACGGAGCTCACCGAAGAGCATACCTCGAGACTCACGGTGCGTATCGCGGAATCGGGGCCGACGGGCCGACAATTCGCGGATCAACTGGAACCGATCCTCGAACAACTTGAGTCAACGGACATTGATTGGGAAGTTGGCTCATCGGCTGTTGCTAGCGCCCTCGGTACGAGTGGGCCGCCGGTGGCGGTGGAAATCTCTGGACAAGCGCTGGTGGATTTGAGGCGCTATGCCGACATTGTCAAAACTAAACTGGCGGGTCTTAGCGAGTTGTGGAATGTTCGCTCGTCGTTCGAAGGTGGTCCACCGGAATTGCGTATCGAACTTGATCGGGCGATGGCCGACGGTCTGGGTATTGACCTTGCCACCATCTCGCGTGTACTTCAGGCAAGCCTGGATGGTCGCGACGTCACCATGCTTTCAACCGGCGATGAAGAACGCCCGGTCACGCTCAGACTCGGAACGACCTCCCGTGACGATATAGGCAGCGTTGTTTTTCAGACCAGCAGTGGACGTAAGGTTGCAATAAGCCAAGTGGCGCGTTTTGTCGAAGCCGAAGGGGCCCGCGAGATCTTTCGACAAGACCAACGCCGGACTGCATTGGTCACGGCGCAAATTGCCGAAGACTCCAATCATCCCAATGCCGTTCGCGCCGTTAATGCCGCGCTGGCGGACATATCGCTTCCAGCGGGTCTACGGATACGACTGCGTGGTGAAGAAGCCGAGCGTGCGCGGACGTTTGGCGAGTTGCAATTGGCCGCGATGTTAGCTTTGGTCCTTGTCTTTATGGTTCTTGCGGGAACGTTCGAATCGTTAATTCATCCACTGACGGTGCTTGCCGCAATACCACTTGGATTGATCGGGGTTGCGGTAGCGCTGGTTCCGGCAGGTCAACCGATTGGCGTCATGGCGATGCTGGGATTGATAGTGCTGGCTGGAGTCGCCGTTAACGATGCGGTATTGCTCCTAGCTACCGCGCGTCGCTTGATGGGGGAAGGTAGATCGCGCGCCGATGCATTGGCTGAAGCTGCTGGCATACGTCTACGCCCGATCATCATGACCACGTTAACGACGGTCTTGGTTCTCTTGCCGTTAGCGTTTGGTGCGGGGGAAGGCGCGGAATTGCGTACTCCGATGGCCATTACCATTATTGGTGGGATTATTGCATCGACCTTAGGGTCCCTCTTCGTTCTACCGAGTCTTTACCTATTGCTTGATCGCTTGCATCCGGGTCGTCGCTTGGACACCTACGCCTTAGGCCCGACCTGATGAACGCTCTTGGATATACCGGTTCCCACGGTTCGACGGGTTCAGACCTTCTAGATCAACCTTTATGAGCATTATCGACCTGCCCAATCAGCGACCCGTTGCGGTGACCATGTTTTTTGTTGGCGTCGTCTTGCTTGGCTTGGTCGCATGGCAGCGTATGCCCGTTGAACTTTTTCCAGCACTCGAAGGTGACCAGCTGACTGTTGCTTTTGGGCGATCCGGCAGCGAACCGGAAATCATTGAACGGGATCTCTTGATGCCGCTCGAAGCAAAGGTAGCGACCTTACCTAAGGTCTCGGAATCGTGGGGAATGATCAACGGCTCCAGCGGTCAGTTTCGAGTTCGTTTCGAAGCAGGTAGTGACGTCAAAGTCCGCGAGCTTGAGCTCAGGCGTTTGGCCGCCGATCTGCAGCGCGCGCAACCGCCGGGTACTTATGTCAGCGTCAACTCGTCAGGCACCGAAACATTTTCTAGTTTCGTGATGACCATTCATGTGTTGGGCCAAGCCGGCGCCGATATCAACACGCTTTACGATCTTGTCGAACAACAAATTGCACCCCGCTTTGCATCGGTGGCGGGGGTGAGTCAGGCCCAACCAAACGGCGGTGCGCGACGGCAGGTGACCGTGACCGTTGATCCGGCCCGCGCGACAGCGCTTGGCATAACTACAGACGCAGTCAGTAACGCTGTGCGACGGAATTTAGGTCGCCAAGAGTTTGTCGGTGGACTCGAAACCGAGGGTGGCCGTCAGGTCGTGATGCTGGACGGACGGCCACCAAGCATCGATTCATTAGCGAATGCGAAAATTCAACCCAATCGAGCCGCTCGTTTACGCCACGTCAGCGACCTGACCTTCGGGACTGCACGCGAAGAGTCGCGTTTTCGGGTCAATGGAAAGCCGGCGGTGGGACTGGTGCTTTTCCAGGAACAGGGTGCCAACTTGGTGCGTCTCGGCGCCTCCCTCAGAGAACGTCTTAGTGAAGTGCGCGCCGAGGTTGCACCACTGGGAATAGATTTGGTGATCGGTTTTGATGCGGCGGAGCAGATTGAAGAACAAATTGATCGTCTGGGGAAACTCGCTGGTTCTGGTTTTTTAATCGCGCTAGTTGTGCTGTATCTCTTCCTACGACAATGGCGCGCGGTTGCCGTGGTCGGAATTGCGGTACCGATGAGCCTTCTTGCTGCCCTCGCCCTCCTCTTTCTCAGCGGTCAATCCATCAACATCATTACGTTGATGGGACTCGCGATTGCCATAGGGCTGGTGATCGATAACAGTGTGGTGGTATTTGAAGCGGTCCAACGGCAACTCGAACACGGCGCCGATATAGCCGAGGCCGTGCGTGAGGGATTGCGACGTACGGTTCGCGCAATGACCGCGGCAAGCATCACGACGGCGGTGGTGTTTTTGCCATTCCAATTGGTTGATTTCGAGAGCGAACAGATGCGTTCGATGATTCTCGTGGTTTCGATGGCGATTCTCTTGCCGCTACTAGCATCACTGGTCGTCGCCGTTGGGTTGGTGCCGTTACTGGCCCAACGCTTATCGGCGCCGGCGGTGGTTCGCGATTTGTCTATTCGTCGCGAACGGCGAGCACTACGTGGCGACACTATCGTGCCGGATCCGATACGAATTTTTTTCGGACGCGTTGTCACCACTGCATTACGTCGGCCACCATCGTGGATTGCAGGAACACTGGCGGCAGTCCTCATTACCACGGTCGTTGCGCTCCCTTGGCTGATGACGAGTTCAGGGTCTTCAAACATCAGCGAAGCCGATACCGTTGAAATGTCTGTTCAATTTGCACGCGGATCAGCATCGATCAATACCGTCAGTGAAGGGATGGCGAAGTTAGAGAACGCGGTCATGAAACTTGATGGCGTTGAAATGGTCGAGGCCCTCATCCGCGAAGATGAAGGGACTTTGACCGTGCACTTAGTCGACGAACAATTACGACCGCCTGGATTTACAGCCCAGGACGTGCGCTCGACGGTTCGTCGAATTGATCGAAATGATCGACGGATGTACGTATTGCGGCCGGGCGAAGGCGGGATGGGTGATGGAGGTAAGGGCCGCGGTGGAGGCGGCGGCCGCGGCGGCGGAGTGGAAATGTTTAGCGGTGGACCCGCGGAGGTCGTGTTGTCGGGCCCGGACAGTCGTGAGTTAACGACGCTGTCCCGGAGCGTTCGTTCCCAACTTGAATCCATGGGACCCGTCGCTAACGCCTGGGAAAATTATCGGCCCGGGATGGATGAATTCTGGATTGAACCACGCGAGGAGGTAATTGAATCGATGGGGCTCTCCGTTAGCAATCTCGTGCCCGCGCTGCGACTTGCGGGACGCGAAGGCGTGACAATGCAAACGGGTTTCCTGTTGCCCAACGGCCGGGAGCTCCCGGTTGTTGTCGAGCGACTCAATGCCCGAGTGGAGGGCATGGGTATACGCGACCTGGAACGACTACGGGTACAGACCGACGTCGGTGCGGTACCCCTCACCGCACTTGCGTCGTTGCGGCGAATGCCGGCGCCACGGGTGATCTTGCACCACAATGGCCGGCGCGAAACGATCGTCAACTACAACTTTGAGAATAGTGTTCAAGATACGGGACCAACCCGATTAGCCATCGAAGAACAGGTGGTTGCGGCGATGCGAGCCGTACCCCGACCCGAAGGCTTTACCATCGAAACGGCGCAGCGAGATGAAACCACCGACCAGCTTCAACAGGTCATCTTGCCGGTCATTCTTTTATTGTTCTTGGTGCTGGCGATGACCTTTGAATCACTCACGCTGCCCGTGTTAGTGCTCCTGTCATTGCCCATCACCTTACTCGGCGCAACCTGGGCCATGGTATTTGCCGGAGTCGCATTAGGACCCATGGCGATGGTAGGTGCCGTGGCTCTGATCGGCCTTACCGTTAATCCAGCCATTCTACTTGTCGATCGAATGCAGCAATTAGTCTTGGGAGCTGGATGGAGCGCAGGTGCAGCTGCATATGCTGCTGTTCGAGAACGCACTCGGCCGGTCTTATTAACCATGGCAACCACGGTGGCCGGCCTGTGGCCGCTCGCTATTGCCACCGGACGGGAGTTCGAGATTTGGCCGCCGTTTGCCACCATCGTCATTGGTGGTCTCATTACCTCGAGCTTACTGACATTGCTGATCGTGCCGGTGGGTTTCACGTTACTCCGACGCCTCGATCTTTTATTCGGTCGGATTGGACCTTGGCTCGCGCTAGGCTGGATCGGGGTTACCGCATCGGTCATATCGGGCTTCGTTCTGACGGAGACACTCACGTCGTTGCTTTGGCAGGTCGTGGTTGCTCTCTTGGTCGGCGGTTCACTACTTGCTGCGGTGGTGATAGCTTTTCGGCCACGACACTCGACCGAACCCGAATTTGCGGATGGCCCACCCAAGCTGGAGGTTCGATACTTAACCAAGAGTTACGGACTTCCGGGCGCGTTACGCCGAAGCCTGGATGCACCGAAACACTACTTGGACAAGGTTTTAGCTTTGGGTGGCCAACCATTCTTGCCCGTTGAGGCGAGGGATAGGCTGGTACCGTTACTACTTGCTGCCAGTGGTCCTGTGTATTTGGCGATTCAGTTAGACAGCGTCTTTTGGCGGTTGGTTTTTACTATGATCGCGGCGGCGCTGCTATCACGTTGTGCCGTGGACATCCGGCGCGCGCGCGGAAGCACTGACGCGCGTGGCGTAGTCCTTCCGGGTGGCATCGAAAACGCGATCGCCAAACTGCTACCGTGGGCCGGCCTGGGTTTATTCGCATGGTATGAGTTCTTTGGCATTGAACGCTCCGAATTCAATGCGCTCACGGGTGAGACCTTTTCGGGCCGGCTACTGTTGCTAATCGTCGTGGCGCTATGTGTGTCGATGGTCGGCTATTGCCGACGGAAAGCAACAGAATTCAACCAAGCCAGATCGGTTATTCGACGACGCAGGGCGTGGGAACGATTGGCCGCATGGCTGGGTTCCTTTGGAGAACCAGCGAATCCGATGCAAGCTATTTCAGGTATAAGCTTTACCGTCGAACGCGGCATGGTTGGGGTGCTCGGTCCTAATGGAGCGGGTAAATCGACCCTACTACGCCAACTCGCAGGCGTGCTCGATCCGACGGGGGGAACCATCCATTTAGGCAAAGCGCCTTACCATGCCATTCAGCGGTATCTCGCGCATTGGGTGGGTTATTTACCGCAGGACGCGGGTTTGCCATCGAGCAGCACGCCTCAAGAGTACTTATCCTATTACGCGGCGCTTTACGATGTGCCCCGTGATCTCCGGCAACAACGCGTATCGGAGCTTCTACACGAAGTGGGTCTCGGCGAAAAAGTCGATGTCCCGATCGGGTCGTTATCTGGTGGCATGCGGCAACGTGTCGCGGTGGCTCGGACGTTACTCCGATTACCTCCCGTGATCATTGTCGACGAACCAACCGTCGGACTGGATCCTCGTGAACGGATTCGCTTTCGGTCGTTGTTGGGCCGGCTTGCGCAGGAGCGGATCGTGCTCTTTTCAACGCACGTGGTGGAGGATGTTGCAGCCGCGTGCGACCGCGTGTTGGTCATTGCCGAAGGCCGTTTGGTGTTTGACGGTGAACCCGCAGCGTTGGCGAAGGCCGCACAGGGATATGTATGGGAAATTAGAGTGCCTACCGACGAGACATTGACGTTGGAGGACGACGTCATTCATGTAGAAGAAAATTTATCCGCCCAGGGAATGTTGGTACGCCACAAAGTTCTAGCTGGAAGTCCGCCTGACCCACGCGCCACCCTGCTCGACCCCTTACTAGAAGACGGCTATATGTGGCTTGTCGCGTCTGCACGAAAACGCGATGAAGTTCTACGCCCGGATCAAGGGGGTGTTGCTTTGTTAGACCCGGCCTTTGCACAATGACCAGGCCCGATTTCTATTTGCTGCGGTTAGTACTCCTCGTGATGGCGGGCCGAAGGTATTGGCTCTTACCGTTATTGCCATTGGCGTGGCTGGTGTTTCTCAAACTCGAATTATTCAGCTTTTTCGTCGTGTCTCCTGAGGCGGTTCAAGGCTTGATACTTGGCGTACCCATGTCGCTTCTCGGTATTTTTCTTGGTATCCGTATCATCGCAGGGGAGATTGACGACCGCAGTTTGGAATTGGCTTATACCGTACCCGGAGGGAGCGAGCGCCTCTGGCGTATTAAACTAACAGCTGCGGTAACGATGTTACTCGTGATGGAAGCGATGCTTGCCCTTGGTACGGTCACGTTGATTACCGGGTTTCCTTGGGGTGCACTCTACGGTGCATTTCAAGCGGCGTGTTTTTATTTGGTGCTTTCGCTTTCGCTCGCCACATTGTTCCGAAGTCAGATCGGTGGCGGCGTCTTTACCGTCATTTTGCTGGGGATTAACGGTGTCGTAACAGGTTTCGGAAATGTTCAATTGCGTGGATCGCCGTTCTTCAATCCATACGTAATTATTGGCGCAGACTCTACTGATTTGTTGGCATGGACCGTGCAGAATCGGGTTGGGATGTTGCTCCTGATGATGGGCATTTTGAGTCTCGCATTTATGCGGGCCAACCGGCGTGAGCGAATGCTTTCGAGTTGAGATGAGCGGGATCGGGTTGGGATCGTGAAGCCGAAGAATGTTTGTCACCGAAGTAAGCGTTTCGGGGTGACGTCTTCTGGCGTAGGCGGTATAACGACCTGAATAATGCGGCGACAGGAAATACGTCCATGCGAGCACTAACTGAAGCGGAAACCAAGTATCACATCGACGAGATTGCTGAACAGGGTTACTCCATCGTTGAGAATGCGTTTGACGCTGATTTTGCCCGGCAGCTGATGGAAGAATTTGAACACCTCCAACGCGTTCGGCCGGGCGGAGACCTACCTCCGGCACCGTTCGTGGGTTTCGTGACACGGCGTTGGTTTGATGTGCTAAATGACGGGGATATATGGCAACAGGTTGCAATACAACCCGCGATCATGGGCTTACTACCTCATGTCTTGGGTGAGGGATTTCTTCTTTCGACCATGGGTACCGCGATTGTCGGGCCGGGTGAAAAGTCGCAACCGTTGCACGTCGATGACGGTGTCTATGCCTTTCCCCGTCCCCATCCGAACCTCGTTTGCAACACCATGTGGGCGGTCACTGACTTCACCGAAGCAAACGGGGCGACCCGGGTGGTTCCAGGCAGCAATAATTATGATTACGATCCGGAGTTCGGAAAGCCCTACGAATCTGTCCCCGTCGAAATGGTGGCCGGTAGCATCGCTTTCGTGACCGGCACGTGCTTTCACGGTGCGGGTGAAAATCAAAGCACTGAGGATCGTTACGGTTTAACGATCAATTACTGCAATGGTTCGATGCGTCAACAAGAAAACCTGATGCTCTCCATCCACCCCTCTCGGATGCTTTCGTTTCCTCGTGAACTGCAGGACATTCTTGGGTTTCAAATGTGCAAGGGCGCTGGCCACTTGTTTGCAGGAGATCCGCGGTCAGAAATGGAACGCCACTACGGCCCCGCGGATACAGATCAGACGTGGCTGGATCGTCGTGGCGAGAAGGTCGTTCAATCCACGACGGGAGCAGACACGAACTTGTAATATTGTAGCGCGGCGCAGGTTATTCGAACCTGTGTGGTAGTCCATGCAATCAAACCGAGCTTCCCCTATTCTCAGCACTTAAGTATTCACACAAAGGCGTAATTCATGGCTCACGACGTGGTGATTCGAGGTGGGAACGTGGTTGACGGGACCGGTGAGGCACCTTACCAGGCGGATGTGGCAATCGACGGTGATCAGATCAGCGAAATTGGGGTGGTGGCTGAACGAGGCAGAGAAGAGATCCAAGCCGACGGCCTCAACGTTTCCCCCGGTTTTATTGATTTGCACACTCATCTAGACGCACAGATTGGTTGGGACCCCCAGGTGACGTCCATTTCCTGGCACGGCGTTACCACAGCGTTATTGGGAAATTGCGGGGTGACCTTTGCGCCATGTAAGGAAAGCGATCGGGAATTCCTAGCGGGGATGATGGAGACCGTCGAAGATATTCCAAAAGATGCGATACTGCACGGCCTACCTTGGAACTGGGAATCCTACGGTGGTTACCTCGACGCGCTCGAAGCCCTGGGACCGTCGATTAATATTTGCGGCTTGGTGGGTCACTGTGCCACCCGTTTTTATGTCATGGGCGAGCGCGCGGTTGAAGAACCCGCAACCGATGACGAGATTCGACAAATAGCTGAGCTCGCCGGTCAATCGGTCAAAGAAGGCGCGGTTGGTTTTTCGACGAATCGTTTACCTGGTCATCGATTACCCGATGGTCGGTCGATTCCAGGAACGTTCGCGCATCGCGATGAATTACGGGCGGTGGCGAAAGCCGTCGGCGCATACGGTGGATTTATGCAAACCGTCTCCGATTTCCGCGAGTTTGACGAGGAAATGGAGCTCATCGCTGACGAAGCGCGGTCATCGCGGGGTGCTTTGTTCAGTTCCGCAGCCGAGATTGGTACCGAACGGATGAATGAAAAAGTGATGGCGATGCGTGCTGAGGGGCTTAACGTTACGTCGGTGACAGTTCCCCGTAGCGGTGGCGGTGTCGGAGGGCTGGCGACCAACAACTTTTTTCGAACGCCTGCGTGGATAGAGCTCCGTCAGTTAGATTTTGAAGGCCGCTTGCATGCCATTCGAGATGGCGAGTATCGACAACGCTTAATCGCCGAGGTCAAGGAGCAGGGTCAGCCGGTCCTTGAAGGGACCAAGCGCTGGTTCTGGATGGGTGATGGTGAACGTCCCTGCTACACCCAAGCCCTCGACAATAGCCTTTACGCGATAGCCCAAGCAGCCGACGAGCACCCAGTGGAAACCTGGCTCCGGATTACCGATGAGACCAACGGTAAAGCCCTTTTCCATATGCGTGGATTTAACGTCAACCTCGACTCGCTGGAAGAACTGATTACCACCGAATGGGCCATGCCAGGACTCGGCGACGCAGGTGCGCACGTTAGCCAAATGATCGACTCTGGGTGGTCGACGTTTATTTTGTCGCACTGGCATCGGGACAGTGGTGTTTACAGTCTCGAAGAGGCTGTGCGTCGTATCTGCGCGGTACCTGCCGGAGTCCTTGGCTTAGAAGACCGAGGAGTACTGGCAGTTGGCAAACGCGCCGACGTTAACGTTTTCGACATTTCGCGGTTGGAGGAGCGGATGCCAGAAATCGTTAACGACTTTCCGTTCGGAGCACCTCGGTTTATCCAACGCGCGGCGGGATACAAAGCAACGTTGTGCAACGGTGAAGTCGTTCTGCGCGATGATGAACTGACGGGAGCACGACCGGGACGCGTTCTACGAAGTAATTAAACCGCCACTCGAGAGCGGCAGTAACGATCATTAAACGCAATCGAAGGTCTGTACTTTTCGTCGCGGTCGTCTAGGTAATTGTTGGGTGCGCGCGGTTGGCGTTGGTATGGAGAGCGATTTTGACTGACGAAGTGGTGGACGTACTCATCATCGGCGCCGGCGCGTCGGGAGCGGCGGTGGCGTGGAGTCTAGCCGAGACGAAGATGCGCATTCTTTGCCTTGAGCAAGGCGGATGGATGAACCCCTCTGAATACGCCAGTACCAAACGAAATTGGGAAGTACTGCAAGGCACGGATTTTGCTATCAGTCCGAACTTGCGAGATCGGGCCGCGGACTATCCGATCAACGATGATGAATCGCCAATTGCGGTGGCCAATTTCAATGCCGTTGGCGGAAGCACTATCCTTTACTCGGCGCATTTTCCGCGAATGCATCCATCGGACTTTCGGGTACGCTCCCTGGATGGCGTCGCCGACGATTGGCCCATCGATTATCAAACGTTAGAACCGTTCTTTACTGAGAACGACCACAACATTGGTGTGTCAGGTCTTGCTGGCGATCCTGCCTACCCATTCCACGAACCCCCTCTTCCGCCTGTGCCGCTTGGATTGATGGGCGAAACCATGGGTCGTGGATTCAACAAACTGGGTTGGCACTGGTGGCCTTCCGATACTGCCATTATCACAAAGCCGTATGAAGGCCGTGAGCAATGTGCCAACCTCGGACCGTGCAATGCCGGCTGCGCCATGGGTGCAAAAAGCAGCGCCGACATTACCTATTGGCCCATGGCGCAGCGTCAAGGTGTCGTCTTAAAAACCGACTGTCGAGTTCGCGAAATCACTGTGGATGAGCACGACATGGCGACCGGAGCTATCTATTTTGATGCGGATGGCATTGAGCATCACCAACGCGCGGAAGTGGTGATCATGGCGTGTAACGGTGTTGGTACGCCCAGGCTATTACTTAATTCGACGTCTCCTAATTTCCCTAACGGTCTAGGCAATCGATCCGGTCTCGTGGGTAAGAATCTGATGTTTCATCCATGGGGCTACGTTAGTGGCGTGTTTGACCAGCCATTGGCATCGCATTTTGGGCCCCAAGGTTCTTGTATGTTGAGTCAGGAGTTCTATGAAACGGATCCGAATCGGGATTTTGTACGCGGATACAACATGCAGATTGTGCGCGGAGGTGGGCCAGTAGCGACTGCTCGCAATGGCGTTGCGCAAGGAAAAATCCCATGGGGGGCTGGTCATCATGAAGCTTTTGATAAGTACTACGATCGCACCATCAACTTGGGACTTTGTTGTGAAGATTTACCCGAGGAGCACAACGCGGTGACGCTCGATCCGGAACTTAAGGACTCAAATGGAATCCCGGCGCCAAAAGTTACCTACACGTTGAGCGAAAACAGTCGGAGGATGCTCGATCACGGGCTAGAGAAAGGTACGGAAGTCATGAAAGCGGCGGGCGCATGGGATATTCAGACCAGCGCTCCTATTCGCATGGCGGGTTGGCACTTGCTCGGAACCGCTCGAATGGGCAAGGACCCTTCGCGCTCTGTGGTGAATAAGTGGGGACGAAGCCACGACGTGCGTAACCTCTTTATTATTGATGGGAGTGTCTTTGTGACGTCGGGCGGGGTTAATCCAACCACCACGATCCAGGCCGTGGCGTTATACATTGCAGATTCGATCAAAAGAAATCTCGCGAATTTGTTTGATTAGGAGGACCGGTGAGTTTTAAGGAAATTATTGGTTCCGACGCCGCGCTAGATCCTGATCAGCAGCGGACATTCAGGACGATATTGGACATGATTATCCCAGCTAGTGAGGACGGTCGTTTTCCGAGTGCGGCTGAAATGGATGTGCTCGGATACGTCGCCAAGACCGACCCAGAGTTACTGAAAACTCTACGAGTTGAACTCGGCCGACTAAATACCATTTCGGAAGATCTTTACGGAGTGGTATTTGAGGACGCGCCCGAAACGGCAAGACAGGAACTTCTGGATGAGATAAGAGATAAAGAACCCCACTTCTTAAGAGGTCTCGCTTTACAGACGGTGACTTTTTATTACCAAGACGATCGAGTGATGGAAGCAATTGGCATGGAAGCAAGACCTCCCTTTCCCAAAGGCTATGAAGTGGTCGCGGGTGACCTTTCGTTATTAGATCCCGTCCGGGCTCGAGGCCAGGTTTATCACGATGTGGAGGCCTGACAGACTCTTGCCGTGTCAGATGACCGTTGCATAGATGGCAAGAGGCGGTTGAGTAGTTCTTGATGAGGGGTTACCGGGTCACTCTCGGTTTAGCGCTGATTGTTTGCTCGGCCTTGCATGCAGCGGACTCGGTCTTAAATGCGTCAGTGGTAGGCGTCGACGATGAATACGCAAACATACGCACGTCCATCTCTGCAGCGGATTGGGATCGGTTCAATGTGACGGTTGGTACGCCTATGGCCATTAATCATAAAGGCATGCGAGTTGAGGCAACCTATGTCGAAACTTATGCAGACGTATCCAAAGGTAGTTGGTTAGCTCTCGTAGAAGATGACCACTTAAAGATAGCGATCAGTTTTGGTAACGCCTGCGAAATCATAGATTGTGCGATCGGTGATCGGCTGACGATTACCGTAACGCGCAGTCAGGATAGCGCGAAAGCTGAGTAAGCTATTGATTCGGTTTCGGGGGCTACCGTCGAAGCTAGTTCCGCGCTCTAATCAAACGTTCCCATAGCGAAATGATGTTGGAGGGAGACGATGACAATCCCTGGCTCGGAAGAATGGTTGGCGTCGGTCGTGGAAGACATTGTCGATGCCGAGCGTCGTATCATCGACCCACACCATCATCTTTGGAAGACGCCTTCTACCTGGGGGACCTATGAGTTGAGCGATCTTTGGGCCGATACCGGTTCCGGCCACAATATCGAAAAAACGGTTTTTATTGATTGTCGCTCAGAGTATCGGTCGGAGGGACCTTCCCACCTCAAACCTGTTGGCGAGACGGAATACGTCGCCGAAATCGCCGCCGAAAGTAGAAAGGAGCCCAATCACGCGACCATCGCCGGTATTGTCGGCCACGCCAACATGACTCTGGGATCGGAAGTGGAGGAGGTCCTTATCGCGCACGAGCAAGCCGGCAACGGACTCTTTCGCGGGATCAGACATGCGGGTCCTTCCGACGATACCGGGACCTTGACCAATGCAGGCGGACGATGGCCTTGTCCATATGACCGTGAAGATTTTCGCGAAGGGGTGAAGACCCTGGGGCGAATGGGCTATACCTATGACGCATGGCACTTCTTCCACCAAAATCAGGATTACCTGGCATTAGCCCGCGCGGTGCCTGACACCACCATGATCCTTGATCACTTTGGTACACCTCTGGGTGTGGGCGCGTACACGGGACGCAAGGACGAAATATTTACGCAGTGGAAAAAGGACATGGAAGAAATCGCGGGTTGCCCGAATGTTCATGCCAAATTGGGCGGGCTGGCTATGCCCGACAACGGCTTTGGATGGGATAAGGACGATCATCCGCCTTCTTCGGACGAATTCGTCGAGGCACAGCGGCCATACTACCTACATGCCATCCAATGTTTCGGGCCGGATCGGTGCATGTTTGAAAGTAACTTCCCGGTCGATCGATTGTCGATTTCGTATCAGGTACTTTGGAACGGTCTGAAGAAAATTGTTGCGGATTTTTCCGAAGACGAAAAAGATGATTTATTTTATCGGACCGCGGCACGCGTCTATCGTGTGTAGGGTAGGTTACGGCCAACCTTGTAACGCAAGAGCGTTTTACTATGGCTGCGCTGATTATACGGCGTTCAATATTTTGCTTTGAACGGGGAATTTCGATGAAACGATATTGTTTTGTGGTAGGGGCTCTTATTTTTTCGATGTCGGTTTGCGCCGAGGTTCGAATCACCGCAGATGTCGTATACGGCCACAAAGATGGCATGGCTTTAACATACGATGTTCTCGCCCCAGATAATCCCAACGGCGCGGGTGTTCTCAGTATGATTAGTGGTGCCTGGTATTCAGTTTGGCGCGCGCCTAAGCAGCGAATCCGATCAATGCAACCACTTCTCGATGCCGGCTATACAGTTTTTGCCGTACATCATGGAAGTGCACCCCGCTTCAACGTGGTGGAAGCGGTGTCCGATGTACGGGCGGCCGCACGGCACATCCGCTCGCATGCTGCTGAATATCAAGTCGAAGCGAGTCGTCTTGGCGTAACCGGCGGTAGTGCGGGTGGGCACCTTTCGTTAATGCTAGGGCTTAATCCTGAAGGCAGTGACGAGGAGTTGACGGGGCGAAGACGCTGGATAGGTCCGCGATACGAGTCACCTACTAACATCTCGGCACCGCTCGCGGCTGTGGTCGCCTACTACCCCCCAGTCGACATGACCGCATTCATTAGTCGAGACGAGAGATCACCCCAACTAAAGATTAGCGAGTCTGAAGCCGTAGCCATCTCGCCGCACACGTACGTAACGGAGAACGACCCTCCAGTTTTGCTAATACACGGCGACGTGGATCGAGTGGTGCCAATTGAACAAAGTCAAATCTTGGTGAAAGCGATGAACGAGAAAAGCGTGACATATGATTTGATCACCATGAAAGGTGCTGGTCATGGGTTTCGCGGTGAACAAGGCGAGCAAGCTCGATCAGCAACGGTTGCCTGGTTTGATAAATACCTCGGTGTGAAAAAGGCTCAATAATCGGTCAGATAACCGCCAGATCGAGTCGTCCTTAGCGCGTCTTCATGCCGGCTACAATATATGCGGCATCTATCACGCGCATTTGTTTCACTGCGTCTGCACTGTCCGTGGGTAATTCTGTTCCGTTTTGAACGGCGTCAACAAATGCATCCAATTGAAATGAGTAGGTGGGCCGATGGGTGAATTCTTCCTCACTCGTTTCGGTCCCGATGGTCAACTCAATCTTGTTGCCATGTTGGGGAACCAGCGGATTAACTACAAGCATGTGCCCTTCTGAACCGCGAACTTCCATATCCGCAGCAAATCCTTGGTCACACATTGAACCCACGGTCTTGGCCGTGAGGCCGTCGTCGAATTCGTATTCCACGTCTAACCGAAGATCCACCTCTGGATTCCCAATCTTAGCCACTGCAGATACGACCTTAGGCTCTCGGCTGGTTATGTGGCGAAGCCATGAAATGGGATAACACCCCATGTCCATTGTTGCTCCTCCCCCCGTCTCGTAATGCATGCGGATGTTCTCAGCATTAGGTGTGCCGACGGTAAATCGAGCTTCAATGCGTTCAAGTTGCCCCAACGCTCCAGATTCAACAATCTCGAGGGCTCGAAGAAAAATGGGGTGATATCGATAATGAAACGCTTCAATCAGTACTAGGCCCGTTTCCTGAGCTACGGCATGCATTTTTTCAGCTTCGCTTGCATTGAGGGCAAATGACTTTTCGCAAAGCACGTGTTTACCGGCACGTAGTGCTTTGACCGTGTACTCGAGATGATGACTTATGGGTAAAGGATTGTAGATGACGTCGAGTGAATCATCGGCAATGACGTCGTCGTAGTGGTCGTATACCAATTGGATGTCGTGGCGCTCAGCGAAATGCTCGGCACGGGATCGGTCTCTCGCTGCGATGGCCACAACGACTACGTCATCATTCTCTTTGGCAGGTTCCATGAGGGCGGCCGGCGTGATCCCAGCCGCCCCGAGGGTACCTATTTTTAGTGGTTCTCCCACGTGTTTTTCCTCCGCGGCATCAATACCTCAACTCATTGTAAACAAAGAGTCGTCGGGCGATCGAAGCTAACCCAATAGCGTGTTTGAGCAAATGTTTTGACGACGATCACGGATCATCATTAGAACCGTAGGCTAAAGTCAGTCCCCCAACTTAACTCGTCTCGACTTGCACCGTTGGGCGGCGTTTCGTCATGACCGTAATCAACTGAAACATTGATCACAAGCCGTTGATTAACAGTGAACTGAAGGGATGATTGGAACGTCGCTAAATGGTCGCGAGCAGAACCATCCAACCGCGGCTGAAGATACGCCGTCGTTAGAAAATCAATATTTTCCGCGACGCCCTTACGAAGGTGTGCGTACAGGTTGGCCCGCAACGCTTTTTCTTCGGTTTGCATGGTTGAGTGTTGTGTCTCATGCATCAGAGAAGCGCCGAGTCTCCATTCCGACCGTGGTGCAATTCGGACACCGATGCCGACGAGCGAACGCTGCTTCAGTAAGCGATAAGGATCTTCGCTTCGTTGGAAAAAGGCTTCCCCAGAGAGACCATTTCGGACCTCCCGCATCGCCCGCAAATGATAGAAGCGTTTGTCTACGAAGCTTTCGCGATTCTTTGTTCGATAAGTCCCGGAAGCGATTACGAACCGCTTCCAGCGGTCGCCGTTGTAATCGACACGCAGATCAACGTTAACGTTTAGTCGATCTGTGGTTCCTTTGCTTCCATCGATGCCGCCTGATGCCGTCACCGATGCTCCCATTGCTTCGTCGTTACGTTGATCTTCAATATTCACGACAGAAGCGAACGCCGCGGTCGCGACGAAAGTAGAACATACAAGACTGAGACGCTGACTAAATGAGGTACGTGTCATAGGGCAATAATCGCGTACGACACGTGCGCACGTGGACGCTTCCTGGGAGTCGATTGTTCTCGCCGCCGTCTGATAGACGGTTCAGGTTTGAGTGTCGGGGAAGCCGCCGGCATCCACGAATTGCAGATACAGCCAGGACTCACGAAAACCGCGCCGGATCCCCTATCACACCGTCGGTTCGAAGCTTCGATAGTGCATCGTCCGACAATTCCAACTCCGCCGCCAATAATTCGTCGGTGTGTTGACCCAATCTCGGTGGTTGCACCATTTCCACACATGAATCGGACATTCTGGGAGCAAACCCAAGCATGGGCACCTTGCCGTGTACTGGTAGATCCATTTCATGTACAAAGCCGCGGGACGTTAAATGTTTGTCATGGTGTAACTCGCCGGTATCCAAACATGCGGAACAAGGAACGCCCGCGCCCGCGATTGTTTCCATGGCTTCGTATTTAGTGCGCTGGGCCGTCCAGTTACTGATTTCTTCGTAAAGGGCTGCACCGTTTTGCGCGCGCCCTTGATTGGTGTCAAACCGTGGATCGATCACCAAGTCGCCTCGGTCCATCGCCGCACAAAGCTCGTCCCAGTGTCCTTGCGTCACGGGCATTAAATAAATGTAATCGTTGGGTCCAAACGGTTTGCAGGCATAAATATTGACCGGTGGAAGACCGCCAGCGTTTCCATTACGGCCTGTTGCTTGTGTGCCCCAAGCTGATCCGATGAACGCACGCGTACGCACGTAGTAGATCATCGCTTCTTGCATGGAAATCTCGATCTCTTGACCCACACCGGTTCGTTCTTTTTGTATATACGCCGCCAAGATAGCCATTGCTGTTTGCACGCCGGTACCGGAGTCGCCCGTCGTTGGTCCCGGCATCATGGGTGGACCATTGGCCTCACCCGTGATCGAAAAAGCGCCGGCGGCAGCTTGCGCGATCATATCCATGCTTCGAAAGTTAGAGTACGGTCCCGAGGTACCGAATCCTTTAATCCGTGCATATATTAGGCCGGGATGGATCTCGCGAAGCGACTCGTAGTCTATTTTTAGACGCTCAATAACGCCGGGACCGTAGTTCTCGACAAAGACATCGAATTTCGGAACGAGTTGTAGGAACAGGTCCCGCCCTTGCTCGGTTTGTAGGTTAATGGCTACGCTCCGTTTATTGGCATTCCACGCACAAAAGTATGCGGAGTAATCCTTATTCGTTGACCGCCCGACGCCACGACCAGGATCGCCGTACTCAGGAGCTTCGATTTTGACGACGTCGGCACCCATCCATGCAAGCGCTTGAGTACAGGACGTACCTGCCTCGTATTGAGTCATATCGAGGATTCTCATCCCATCCAGCGCAGGCATAGACGTCTCCGTTAAGTTTCTATAATCCTAAGTCAAAAAGGGGGGAGGAACATGTGCTAAGCCCTGTTTGTATGATATTTCCGTGGTACGTCGATCCAATTTTTTTCCAATAAGCGTTGAAGTCGCCCCCATCCATCGCGCTAACTCTAATAAAAGCGTCTAATAAAGGTATTCATCCTATTGATAAACATACAATTTATTGTTTTCCTCGTGGCATCGACTCGCGTATTTGATCGTCAAAATCCGAGGCAACCCATTCACATTGCGCAGTATTCCAATGTGAAAAGAAGAGCCTCGTCTTTGGGTCAGGGTGCAATGCCAAGCGCTCGGGGAAAAGGTTCCAATTCGTCAGTACTGGCGTAGGTGGTCGAATGTATCGGGTATCGGTCGGCAACCACCCCCCTCTCGCGTAATACTGATGCCAGGTCCGACGGGCGCGTATGCCATCTCCATCGAGCCTTGTATGGAATATGGCCGTATCGTACAAGACGCAGGTTCCGGCCGGCGCATAGATGGGGACCTCGAAGTATGCATCCTCCAGGCCCTCGAATGCCGCTTGCAACGTGTTGTAGATATTACTTCCAGGAACGACACAAAACGCAGGAGTATCCGGTTCAACGTCGGTTAAGTAATGAATAGCGCACAGCCAATCGCATGGCATGTATGGACTACGAGTAAATCGGTCGGCAGAAACGGCATCGTGATGGAAGTTCATTGTACCAATTCCGGCATTTTCTGGTGCTTCCCTAAAATTGAATTCGCTAAACCGGACGCGCTCTCTCCCACCGAAGATACGAGCCACAACCGGGAACGAACTCGGATGTTGGGTATAGGAATCGAGCTCAGGATAATCGAGTAACGGTTGTGAAAAGATCAGGCCTTGTTGTTGGTGGTGTGGTTTACGATCCTTCTTAAGCCCCCATGCCTCCGGGCGTACTTTTTGTGTTCGGTCGTAAAATTCGTTGAGGTGGTGTATTTCGCTTTGACCAAGGCAGCCACTCAAAACAACAAATCCGTTGGCGGCGAAGAAATCGTTTGCAGCCTCGATCGCGGTATCTGGGTCAAATGCAGGGGGCGGGTCCGTCGCAACGCGACCGAATCCCTGCAACGCGGCTTTACCATCACTGGAAATATTCTGCCGTTGTTTCAACATGCGGGACAATCTCCTAACCCATTAAAGATGCCAACGTAAGCAACAGCCACTTGCGCCAGTACTCCTTGCCATGAAGATGCCTGCAGTGGGGTCGAAAGACACGTCTTCAATTCGCAGCACTCGATATGTTCGAACCCATGCCCAGGATACAGCTCATCCCTCGGTTTGCGTTAGGATAAGCGCAGAGTCGAAGAGCACCCTAATGCACCTATTTTGTAAAAACGTCCTACTCGGTCTGGTGCTGATCACGATACGGGTGGATGCCTCTTTTTTTTCTGAATGTGGGATGAGCCGATCTCCCGACGACCCGAACTATCGGCCTCATTCCGCTTTACTTAAAGATCCTCCGCGCTATCCGCGAGAAGCGCTCAAACGTGGTACCGAGGGATTTGTGTTGGTGGAATTCACCGTTACTGAAAAAGGCGCAGTTTCTGATGCAACGGTTATCGAATCGGCGTTGAGTCTAAACAGCAAAGGCATGCGCGACGATTTCGAGCGCGCGGCGCTTGGGTCGGTGAGTCAGTATCGCTTTGTTCCTGCGACTAAGGCAGGACGGCCGGTCTCCACAGTGGGGGTTAGGGATCGCGTCAAATGGTTCATGACGCCTCACGACCCGCTGTCATTTAGGAGTGACAACGTCCGTGTAAAAATCGCGAATTGGCAAGTGAGAGGGGAATTCGAAAAAGCCATTCGCTATCTCGATCGCAGAATTACGCGGTCGAAGAGCGACGTGGATCGGGCCGGGTACTTATACCTTCGAGCGCAAACAGAAGAAAAGATGGGACGTCTTGATGCGGCCATCGAGAGTGTTCGACAGAGTCAAGCGTTGTATGAACCGATCCGTGGTGATCTCGCCGCCAGAAAACTTCGGTATTTAGCCGGCGGTCTTCTTGGCTCGCTGTACGCAGAAAAAGAACTTTGGTCACAGAGCGTTATTGAGAGAAAACACGCGCTCGCCGCTGTGCTTTCGTCGCAAGCGCCGCGCTCCGCCAATCTCGTGTATAACGCGTACGCAGACCTGGGTATTGCTGCAATCCAACTTAAGGAATGGTGTACGGCGCACATGGGTCTTTCGAAAGCCATTGAACTGAGTAGACAATACGGAAGACGCCCCCGAGAATTGTGGATCCAGGCATACCAGATTGCTTGGGATAAATGGTCCAAGATTGATGTGGGTGCAAAGACATTAGACTCCGAGACAAGAACCATTAGACGTATTCGGCCATTGTTTTATCTCACGCCGCAGGCTCTGGTTGAATCCCAAGCACTTATCGACGTAAACAACTTAGATGATGCGATCGCCGTACTCAATGGCTCACTCGAAACACGTGAGCGTATCTTCGATGGCGGATTTGACGGGCCGAGTTACCGAGCGCATGACCTCGCTCAAATATACGATCGTTTGGGGCTGGCAGCTGCGCTCAAGGGCGATTACCAGAAAGCGATTGATTATTACGAAATCGTTGCTGCGCAAGGCAAAAATATTCCTGAAGCGCTTGAGTCAGTAGCGTTATATAGCCTTGCGGAGCTCTATCGACGGTCAGGTCGTTATGAGCGATCGCTCAGCACCATTGAGCGTGGTATAGCCATCAACTATGACGGATCGCTTCCGACGCTAACACGTGACTTGTGGACGGGTGATTGGTCAGCACTCAAGGAGCAAGTGCTCGATCAAGGCGGCACGGCGTTAGTTAACTAGTTTGAGCGATATGCAAAGGTCAAGTATTGTTTTTGAAATGCCCGATCTCACCGCACCAGACGAAGTGGTGTCGGCAGCTGAAATAGCGTTTTTCTGCGAAAATGGCTTCCTCGTAAAAACGGCTCTCCTTGATCCGCACAAACTCGAGCCCGCGCTTGATCGGATATGGGCGCATCTGCTAGCAAACGTTCCAGTGAAACTGGATTCGACATGGACGCTATCTCGCGACGACGAGCGGACGTGGAAAAACCCGCAGTGGGCCGACATGCCGCCCCACCCGGTTGATGGCCCATTTCAAGGGCGCCATCCAATTGAACATATGCGTCGTGTCGTCAAGCTACATGATCTGGGCAGTGAAAATTACATACTCGACCTTTTGCCGAACGATCCGTACGTACGAGAAGTTGCAGAGGTGATCTTAAGTGGTGATTTGCGCGTCAGCACTCGGATTCGAGGCGTGTACATTGTTTTCCCCAGCGATCCCACATCTGAATGTGACAGGAAGGATCAAGGACGCTTCCTCGGTCCTCACACCGATCAGGTATGCCAGCAACTGAATGCGTGTGGATATCTCGAAGATGTCAATCCACGTAACGGTGGATTTACGGTCTATCCCGGCAGCCACAAGCGGATGTTTCGGGCGCATCAATACGAGTCGAACTGGTCGCCGCTTAGCTCGTTTGGAGAGACGTTGAAAGAGGTTGCGGAAACGATCGAACCCTATGAAATTGTGGCGGAAAAAGGCAGCGTTATTTTTTGGCACGGGCGCAGCGTACATTCCGCTGGGATTCATCGTGGCACCGATATCCGATGGGCATTATTTGCCGATTTCACGCAGAACCAGCCGGTGCTAACGGACGAAGAACACAAAAACGTTAATCAGTACGAATGGTTTAAAGACGCGAAGCTTTTTCGTTCGGACGATCCCGTTGATGGTGATATGTGGCGGAACTGGCGTTTGGGCGGCTGATAAGTCTTGTCGAACTACAAATAGTCTATACGTTTGTCTTCGATGGATGGCGCTTGCGTGGTGAATACGATCACCATCTAATGGGATTTTCGCAGAGATTTACTTATGGCATCGATATCTCCACAAGACGGACCAGTAGCCGTGACGGGCTGCTCTGGATTCACGGGCGGACACATGGTTCGCGAGTTGGTCCACCACGGGTATCGCGTCAGGGCCTGTATCCGAGACGCGAGCTCATGGCGCGGTAAAGACAGTGTGGGATATTTAAGTCGACTGGCAAATGTCGATGTTATGGATGGGTGTGATTTGTTTACCCAAGGATCGTACGACGACGCATTCAAAGGATGTGCGGGTGTATTCCATGTAGCTGCCGTGCTCGGAAATTCGGCCGACGGGAAATCTCAGCCGTTGGGAAGTGGCGACGTGGCTCAGGACGTCTACGATGGCGGTATGGTCGGTACCCAAAACGTTATTGACGCCATTAATGCCAGCGGGTCGGTGAAACGAATGATCTACACCAGTTCGATGGCCGCCGTTTCTGGAGCGAAGGGCGCGTCACTTCCTAAAGGTTATGAGTGGACCGAAACCGACTGGGCATCCGATGACGTCAGACCCGAACACTGGGATCATCCAAGAAATTCCTACGCCAAGAGTAAGGTCGATACTGAGCACTTCATTAACGCTGCCGCCGATGAGAGTGATGGAATCTGGGACGCGATTACCATGCATCCGGCCATGATCTGTGGGCCGATTTTGTTTAAGGCGCAGGTGGGCCAGTGGATCGAACAGATTGGACGCATCGCCGGGGGACTAGAGCCGAGCTGGCCTTCAAAATACGATATGTACTACAACATTATTGACGTAAGGGATTTGGTTAGAGCTCATCGTCTTGCCGCCGAATCAACCGCTGACCACAAAGGCTCTCACGGTGGAAATCGTTACGTCATGCATGGCAGTGGTGGCCGTTCTGCACTTCGTTTTGGAACGGAGGTAGCTGGGGTGATCAGGGATCACTTTCCTTCATTCAAATTAGGAGAACCCGTCACTGTCACCAGAAGCGGGGAAACGATCACGATCGAGTCCAACGTCCTCAATGATTGCAAAAAGGCCAAAGAAATACTCGGCGCCACGATTCGTCCGGTCGAGGACACCATTCGCGATGTCGTTGAGAGTTCGATTGAACTTGGGATTATTACGCCGCAGCTGAATGCATGAAGGCGGTTTGGGAACCGGGAGTCACCATTGCCGGATTTCAGGTCAACTAAGATACGACTCGCCGTTCTAGACTATTCAGTCTTTGGCAGTTCTTTTATGTAAAGGTCTTGCTTCGAATACGGTATCTCGATGCCCTCGCGTCCAAAGGCCTTGTATATCTCGACGAAGAGATCATGAGAGATCGATCCTTTGAATTGGGGGTCCTCGATCCAGACAAGTAGATCAAAATCGAGACTCGATGCGCCAAATGCCCGCATTCGGACCATCGGCTGAGGACTCTCACAAACGGTTGGGTGGGATTTGGCAATCGCCTGTACGACTTCGGCGACCTGATCCACATCGGAACCGTAAGCAACCCCGAAGGCAATCGGTATACGAATTTTTAGATAAGGCCCACCGCTCTCGTTGACGATTTTAGCACTTGCGATTACTCCATTTGGAATCGTTATTTCGACGTCGTCACGCGTAAGCAACCTGGTGCTACGCAGTCCAATGCGCGAAACCAACCCGCGCTCACCGGTATCAAGCGTGATGTAATCGCCAATCTTATATGGGGCGTCGGCGACAATGAAAAAACCTGAAAACACGTTTGCAAGCGTATCTTGTGCCGCAAAACCAATGGCGATGCCGACAATGCCAGCCGACGCAAGCCAACCGAGAGGATTAATTCCCCAGATAAGTAAAAGTAAGTAACTACCGATGAGAATGGTCAGGAGCTTCGCGGTGAGATCGAATAACGGCTTCGTTCGTATTTCGACCAGACTGAAGCGATCGTGTTGTTCTAACGTATCGAGTAACGCGGTTGATATAAGTATCGACGCACGCATCCAGCTTCCGATGATCACCGACAACAAAATATTGATGGTTAACTGTTTACCCAAAGGAAGCGGCGCCGCATTCACTGCTAGGGTGAGGCCGAAATACAGGACCGACGTAAATGCGGGTTTACGCAGATACCGGAGAACATCATCGTCTAATAGTGATTCCGTCATGGTCGCTAAGCGGCCTAAGCTCCAGAAAATCACGCCACGTAAAATCACGGCTAACAGGTAAAACGTTATCGCGATGACCAATGAGGCAAGGAAAGGTGTTGCCAATATGATTTCCCAAATTGGAATCATTCCGCTAGGCAACCAATCGACGATGCTCGGCAACTCTTCTGACAACGGAGAAATCCCGACATTCTCTTGATCATGCGTTGGTGTCAGTAGTGCGTCAGTCACGAGTCAGTCTCCATATAACGTCTGCAAACATTGCATCTGCGACCCGACAATGCAACGCGTCACTCGAACGACGATTTGGGCTTCGGCAAGAATGTGGGCACCAATCGGTTCGAGAAATGATCAGATCGGCAAAGCCAATCAGTGGCTTGTCTGAGCACTATAATCGGCGACAATATGGATTGTTTTGTCCGGAGTAAATGATGCCGTTTGATGTCGAAACCTTTATTACTCACGGACTCGATCGCCTTCCGGAAAACGATAAATTACCCAAGCCTCGTGTGCATCCGACGGCAACGATGGACGATAACCAATACAACCCGTGTGCCGAAGCGTTGCCGCGATCGATACCGATGGGGAACGTTAAAAAAATCCGGAATTGGCGCGGTACCAAGATATTTCCGAACACAACCCGAGATATCTGGATCTACACACCGCCTGAATTTGATCCCCAAAAGACCCGCCCCGCCCTCGCGTTTTTTAATGACGGTGCCGGTTACGTGCACCGTGCTGGTCCGATACGAGCGCCGGCTGTATTCGATTCGCTTATTCACGCAGAGGAGCTCCCTCCAATTGTTGGAATCTTTGTGAATCCCGGGACGCCCGATGAACCCGTTCCCGATGGCAGTTATCCTGACCGAGGGCGGTCGTACGAATATGATTCCGTAACACCCCGTTACGTGAGGTTTATTAACAATGAGCTGATTCCGCTGGCCGAATCTACCCTCGGAGTTGAGTTAAACCCAGATCCTCGTGCGCGCCTTATATGCGGAATGTCGAGCGGAGGCATCTGCGCGTTCAACGCGGCTTGGCACGATTCTTCCGCGTTTGGATTGGTACTGAGCCATTGCGGTTCGTTTACAAATATACGCGGAGGCCACAACTACCCTTATTTGGTGAGGACGAGCGTGAAAAAGCCAATTAAAGTGCTTCTCCAGAGTGGTAAATACGATCTCGATAATTGGTTAGGGAACTGGCCGTTAGCGAATCAACAAATGGCTAGCGCTCTCGAGTTCGCTGATTACGAATACCAATTTGTCTACGGAGAAGGGATGCACTCGCTGCGCCACGCCGGCGCAATCTTCGCGGATTCGCTCCGTTGGTTATTCGGGGGTGCCTGAATTCCCTTGGTTTACCGACCCTGCATGCGCGCTTGAATTGCTTCTTGACAAGCTTCGGAGAAGTTCGCGTAGTTGTCTTGGGCGCACTGCATAACGGCGCCGCGGTCGCCGGTACCAAAAGAATCTGCACAATGTTTTCTAATGTCCTCCCTGCAGGGATTCTGATTACCCTGACCAGCCGACCCACCGCCCTCCTCGGCGTATTCACTCGAAGGTTTTCTCTCTGGTCCCGACAGTGGTTTACCGTCGTTTTCAGCTGGCTCCGATGCGCCCTCGTGGTGTGCAGCAAAACCACCTGCTGCGAGTACGATCAGGCATGTTCCCGCGATCCAAATTGGTCCCGTCTTCATCATCGAGCCCCTCCCCGTCGATTTCGTGGAGCTGATCAGATCCACTTGTTGAGCGCAAGACCGCGATTTTCCGAGGCGTATTGGACTTGTGCTAATTCTCGGGAGAAAAAAGGACGTGGGCCGTTTGAATTGTAGACGTACCGACAGAGGTATCTGTCCAGGCAAAAAGAAGCCCATCTCCTACGCGACTCATTTGCGGGAAACCGGCATTTCGCCGGGTGCTGATGTTTGTGACTTTCTGTAATGGGCCGAGTCTTCCCGTTTTCGAAACCTCTCGCCATAGCAGCGTGCCTTCGTCTCGGTCGCTTTTACCCATCCAACTCACGGCGGCGTCTCCACTTTCGAGTAAATCGATGTCCACTCTCCCAACCGGTAAATCTGGGTCAATCGTCACGGGTGAGCCGAATGATCTGCCATCGTCATCGGAACGAATCATGCGGACAAGGGGCGTTGCGTTCGCTTCGGTATACCAGGCGACAACGACACTACCATCATGCGCCGCAATCGCGGGTCCGTTGACGGGGCAGCCGCCGATGCGCCATTTATCCCGAAAAATAGAACGCCCCGTCTCCCAACGTCCGTCCAGTAGTCGCGAAACATAAATATCTCGGATCTCATCGGAACTTCTGTCGCGGTAGACCAAGATCGGGCCACTTTCGGCGATGGCGATATCGGTTTGACAGCAATCGCAAACGAGATCGTCAACAAGCTGGAACTTTTGAAATGGTTTTCCCATTGCAGCGCTGGCCGATCGAAGCGTCATTCCGCCGGCTGCCTTCTCATGAGATCCATGGTGTCCTCCAACCATTTGCCGGCCATCTAACCAAACCGCGATAACCTCCTCTTGGCGGGGAACCAGGCTGACGAAACCATGTTCGCTCGGGGTACCGTCGTGATGGGGTTTCTCTGATTTAGACCAAGTGACCCCGGCGTCAACGGAGCGTGCGATTTCGACGTCGTAAGCGAAACCACCACTGGGCTGCCGAACCAACCAATGCGCCGCCCATTGAGTCCGGGAGACCGGGACGACCGACGGGAAGTCTGCCCAGTTGACGAACCAATTAGATCCCGTCGCTACGATTCTCGAAGGCGTCCAAGCGTCCCGTTCGAACACGCTGTATCGCAGCGCGGTCTCGTCGTCGTTTGGCTCGAGCCAACTCAATACAACCAGACCGTCAATATCGGTCGCAAGATGCGGCGCAGAACTACCTGGTCTCGCATCCGTTTCGATCATTTGGATCACGTAATCACGGCGACCGATTTGACCGTCGGTACACCCGATGTTCGCGAATAAGCACAGCAGGCCCAATAACGGACACGCGATCATGAAAATATTCGTGGTCTTTGCAGGCAAAGATAGACCCGCTTCCCATGACAACGGTTGAGCATGGACTAAAAAATTAGTTCGCGCTCCTTTTTGTCAAAGTCTCGTAAGTCGTCTTCGACGGCGCTCATTAAATGCCCTTCGCTACGTTCGACCCAAGACTCCTTTCGCTCAGTTAAAATCGGCGCGCGGAAAGTTTCTCAACGACGGTGGTAGCGCGCACGTATGAATCATCAGGCGTGGATAATCGATCAAACATTACGGCACCAATTATCCGACCCAAACCACAATAACCTTACCGAGTCCGTGGTCTTCTGGAGCTGTACACTCATGAGTGATGCGTTGAAAGCGCTGCCGGACGAGACGTCTGTCAGGGAAGACGTTGCTCGGTGGGCTCCAACCGAGGCATTGGCGCTTCGATTTGAACAACAACCTCATGAAACACGCGTTGAATATCTTCAACGAGTGATGGCCACGCACCTTTATGGTGATGGGATGACTTTTGAGAGTCAGGAGGAGGCCGAAACCGTTCTCGTTGCGCTGGAAAGGTACGAACTGAGTTATCGCAAGTTTTTGGATCAGTTGCCCTATCCGCTTGCAAGCGTCGCCTACCTTGTCCGGGATCTGGAATGGGAACATGGACTGGAGGCGCTGCGTTGTCATGTAATTGTTGAAAGCCCTTGTTCGCCGTGATCTTTCGATGGTAACAGCACCGTATCGTTCTTTTCACTTTGCTATGGTTGACTGACGCGCGGGAAATAGGGGGCCTGTTATGCCAAGAAAATACATCGTCTACGGGGGCGAACTCAGTTATTTCACGAGAAAGCTGGAAGCAGCCATGCTGTTCTACGGCGCCGAATTCGAATTGCGGTCTAAAACGCCGGACATGCGTGAGGAAATCGAGGGCCGCTCGGGGACCCATCAAGTCCCGGTATTGCACACGCCAGAAAATTGGATGATTGCTGACACGACACCGCTTATGACGATGTTAGACGGTCGCTTTCCAGATCGGAGGATGTATCCCGATGGGCCTCTCGGCGTGCTCGTGCACGTGGTTGAGGAGTACTTCGATGAATGGATTGCACGAACGATGGTGCATTATCGATGGCACCACGAAGAAAGCGCTCGCTTCGCGTCGCTAAGAATGTCAGGCGGAAACGAGGCCGCTGCGGCTCGGGTATTGAATTGGGGCCCTCGGGCGTGTCGGGCGACGGGCACCGAATCAAAACAACAACAGGAGGCGGCCGAGGCGGAATACGTCCGCATCCTGGAGGCTGCGGAAGCGCAACTCAATCAGTCAGCCTATCTTTTGGGCGATCGACCTACTGCGGTGGATTGCATTGTCCTGGGTGGTCTGCGAGCCCACACCAACATGGATCCAACTCCGAAGAAAGTGACGTCGGGGTTCCCGAAAGTCATTGCCTGGTCCGAGACGGAGGCAAATGACTGGAACGGTGTTGGCGAACTTACTCCGTTTCCAGAATCAACAGACTTTTCCCAGTTTGTACTCGGAGAAATGGTAACAACGTATCGACCCTACCTTCTGGCTAATCGTGAGGCGTCGTCGGTCCGTGCAAAGGCCTTTAACGCAAGTATTTACGGGGAAACCGTCAGCTATTTGACGCGACCCTATCCGCCCTTCTCCGCCGAGTTAGTACGTGAACGTATCAGGAATACGTTGGACGTGGAGCAAACGGTGGTTGTCGAAAATTGGTTGAAATACGCTGGTCTAAGCGAATGCTTCTGAAGAGGGTAAGTTGTGGTTCCGAATGTCTTGGGAAACGGCTTAAGGCTAGGTTCCGTTAGGGTACTGAAGTAACTCGATATTGACTCCGTCCGGACCACGGACGAACGCTATCTTGACGCCAGGGGCGGTCTCACGAGGTTCCATAAAAAACTCGGCGCCGAAGTCCTTTAATTGAATCGCCGCTCGATCCATATCATCGACACGTAGGCCTAGATGATCCAGTCCGAGTTGCTGGTGCGGATCTTTAGACGTGCGAGTGATGTCTTCCGTTACGGTGGAGATCAGTACGGTTTGTCCATCCAACTCCATATTGCAGCGAGGTAACCCGTTCGCGCCTTTCGATTTGAGGATCTTTGCACCGAACATGGTTTCATAAAATCTACCCGCTGCCATCGCGTCGTGGCTCATGAGGTGAATGTGATGGTGCTGGTATTTCGGCATATCTATAGTTCTTATTGACGATCGTTGCGATTGCTAATGGCTGCCCGTTAAAGAGGAACTTCTAGGACGGTGATGAAGAGGCCGCGACGATTTCGTGGAAGCCCTGCCATTCACTCCAATGGTCGCAGAGTTTGTCTACCGACGTCTTCCACGGGTCGTAGGTAGATGGATAGTCTAGGAATTGGCCGTAATAACCCCGATCCAGGTGATCGCTTACCCCGTGACCCAGGCGCCGACTGCCTTCGTGAGGATTGCCTTCCCGCAACCGTCGTATTCTGAAATAAATATTCATCCGAGGATCCGCCCCATGATTGGGTGTCGCGGTATGTGGACAGCTATGCAG
>JAYGFA010000103.1:0-14220 GCA_046582115.1 Pseudomonadales bacterium
ATTTCAAATACCGCCGCCTATGAACTCGGAATGACTTTATAAATTAATCGTATCTAATTGTATTTTAGTTATTTATTTCATCAATTGAGACGATGATTCGATTTGCGGTACGCTGAACGGTCTAAACCAAAAACCACCGCCAATAGGAAACTTATGCCCGCCGTAACATCGTCGGACGGACCCGTCGCCGTCACTGGAGCCTCCGGTTACATCGGATCACACGTCGTCATCTCCCTCTTGAAACGCGGCTACAACGTTCGTGCGTGCATCACGGACCCAGACAATCCAGACAAAACCAAGCATCTGCTGGCACTCAACAATGCCGGTTATTCAGGCACCGTTGAGCTTCACACCGCCAACCTGCTTGATGAACGCAGCTACGACCGTCCGTTCGCGGAATGCAGTGCCGTACTTCATGTCGGTACTGCCATGGGTTATGGCGGTGCGAATAATCCGCGCCAGGTATACGACGGAGCGGTCAACGGTACCGCTAATGTTCTCAAGTCCGTCCGCGAAACGGGAACTGTCAAACGATTTATCTACACGAGCTCGTTCGCCGCCATCGGACATCCGGCACCACCCGGGTACGTCTACACAGAAAACGATTGGGCGTCGGACAATCGCGAAAACGATCCCAACTGGAACTTGGACAACCTCGAAGAAAAGGGCGAGACCGGGTACGCCATGGCCAAGGTAGAAACCGAGCACATGGTGAATCGTATAGCGGAAGAAGATGGACACTTCGAATCGATTTCGGCATGCCCGATCGTCGTTCTTGGACCGCTGCTCAGCAAAGTGCATGAGCTGATCGGATCCTGGCAATGGTTCCTTGGCAGGATGCTCGCGGGCAAGCCGTGCCAACGCGGTTGGCAAGCACTTTGGAACATCGTTGACGTTCGCGACGTTGCCGAATCCCAGGTCCTGATGATCGAAAGCAAAGTCTGCAAGAACGGTGATCGTTATCAACTCAGCGCCACAGATGAGTCCGGCGAAATCGACTGCATGCAGCTGCAAGCCCATCTGCTCAAACTATTCCCCCACATTGATGTCGGGGGTGCACCGGACGAACTGGCGCCAATGCTGGAGAAACACGGCAAAGTATACGACGCACCCCGCGCGCACTGTGACAAGGCCCGAGCCGACCTCGGCCTTCAAACGCATGGTATCGAAGACACCCTGCGTGAGACCGGTCAAACCATGATGGATTTAGGACTCGTCACGGCAAAGCTGAAATAGCGGCCGGTCGAGCGTAACCTTCCAGAACACAGCGTCAGGGAATAAACATGAGCGAGCAGACCGTTACGGTCGCGGACACTTCCGTTCCCGCGGAACTGTTCGTCGATACCCGCCAACCCTTCGAACTTAGCGAAGAACTGCAACAACGAGTTGACCAGCTAGAACTCAACAGTACGGTCGAGCAACTTAAGGAAAACGGGTATGGGTACGTTTACCAGCCCTCGACGAATGAATTCAATGAGCGTTTACGGGAAACCATTATTCGCATCGGCAAACCCGATCCCGCCATACCGGGCGGTGGTGGCAACATGCTGCTCGACAAGGACCCCATCTTTGAGGACGTGGTGATAAACCCAAAGCTTCTGACCATTGTGGAAATTATGTGCGGTAAGGGCGCCATGCTTTCGCAACTGGCTGCCAGCATCAAACCCAAGGGGCCCTTTAACCTCGGGCTACACGCGGATCAAAATTGGTTCCCAGCGCCATTTCCCGTCCACAACCAACTGGTAACGTTTTGTTGGGCAACCGATGAGTTCTCAGAAGAAGCCGGTTCTACCAAAGTGATTCCCAAATCCAATGGCTTCCGCCGGCATCCAAACGCAGAAGAAACCCAAAAAGAACTTGGGGCGATTGCGACCCAGTGTCCCGCTGGATCCATCGTTGTCTGGGACGGTTCAACTTGGCACGGCTCTTACCCACGTCAAATTGACGGCGAACGTGTGGTGCTCCATATAACGTACAGTCGCCTCGCACTCCGACCGGTAGAAAGTTATGACTATCTGGATGACGCGTGGCTTGAAGGAAAACCCTTTGAAATGAGCGTGCTGTTGGGACGTGAAGATTTCCTCAACACACCGCAGGGTGGCTTCGCCCACGGAGAAAAGTTACCGAGAACGTTCGTATGGGCAAAAACCTAATCGCCAATGACCTATCATCCGTGGACAAATCGCACAAAACTAAACGGTACCGACATTAGGTATAGAGACGGGTGGTGGACTAATGCGTAAATTGCTGGTTGTCATTATCGGTATCGTCCTTGTCGCTGCAGCGGCCTACATGGTCGGCGTCCGTTTCTCCGACGGACCCTTCGGAATCATCGCCGGCGGCCCTCTCCAAAGCGGCGAGCTCATTCAACGTGAACCCGATTGGGCATTTGCCCACGACGTCCCAACGATCGAATTACAGCTCTTGTCACCCCCTCGATCCCGCACGGTTTGGATGATTGAGCACCAGGGCAAAATCTACGTACCGTGCGGATATCGAAATACTTGGCTCGGGCGGGTATGGAAACAGTGGCCACTCGAAGTCCAAGAAGATCCACGCGCCATCGTCCGGATCGAGGGGAAACGCTACGAGCGCACCCTCATCCCCGTGACGTCGCAACACCCGGCTATCGAAGCATTGTTGACGGAACTGCAACGTAAATACGTGGGGGGCGGTGCACCCGCCCTATCAAGCATCGTCGATACCGACGCGCTGCTTCTCTTTGAACTGGCACCGCGTTCTACTTAAGTATTCGTCCTTTCTAGCTTAAACAGCCCTCGCAGTATTCCGCGATAGCTCGTTCAAAAGACCGCCAGCGGATTCAACGGTGAGCCCGTGGCACCTTCGACCCGCAATGGCGCCGCAACAAAAAGAAACGTTGCACGTCCCGTTGCCGTAGCTTTCTCAGCCAACCGATCAAGGTCCAGGTTATCGAAGATTGGCATCCCCAAACCGACTAATACTAATTCGTGTAGAGGGTTGAACCGTCCTGTCACGCCTGACGGCATTACGTCCGACACGCCATCACAGCCAATCACCGCCACATCTCGTTCTTTTAACCATCGCGCCACCGAAGCATGCATACCAGCGGCTTCCTGAATGAAGTTCCATTGCCCGTCCTTGGCAACCTTCCTCCATCGACCCGTCCGTATGAGTAACGCATCACCTGCCCCGACACGCACGCCTGACGCTTTCTCCCACGCTTCAAGGTCGCTTGTTGTAATCGCACTTCCTGGCGGGAGAAAATCGATACCGAGGAACTTGGGCATGTCCACCAACACGCCCCGCGTAAATACCCCGACCTCGGCAATATTTTCGACTCCTAGTTTCGAAAATCCGGCGGCGGCGTCCATCTCAAAAGGAAAGCCGTTATACATCTTACCGCGGTATGCGAAGTGAGGCAGCGCGTCCATGTGCGAATGACCAAAACCGTGATAGTCGATCTTGAAAACGTCCCCAGCAGCTTGGGGTATGTCTTCCGGATCTATATCAAACGACTCATCACTACCGAAAATAAAGACTTCGTGCTCGAACGGTTTTTGGTTGATCGCGTCGGCTACTTTGTTGAGCGGCAGCGCGAGCGAAATCGTCGCTCCTTCCTTCACCAGTGCGGCGGCCGCGACACGGACGGTAGGCGTGATCGTGTTTAACGTACCCAGTTCATCGTCGGCGCCCCATCGTCCCCAATTCGATATCTCGAGGAGCGTCGCATTAAACGTTTGTTGATCCATTACTGGAGGTGCGCCGACAGCCAACGAGTCGGTCCCTAAAAGACCAAGTGCGCCGACGACGGCTACTAGTTTTTTCATGTCTCCCACCGTTCATTCTCAGATAAGAACCCGTCAAGACTAACAAAGACAGTACCGCACGCGCCGTGCTTAATACCCGCGTGAAAACAACGTCAGGTTGAAAGTACTTTTTCGTTGCTCGCAGCAGTCGTGCAACAAATGGAATCACGCGCTCCTTATTCCCAGCAACTCAAAGCAGGATCCCATGGCGTCAAACGCAACCATTTCCGACCCCTCACTTTCAACGCCCCGTAATATTCGACTCGGCATGACACAACCCGAGGATGTTGCGTTTCCGCTTCGCTGGGGAATTACTGGTACCGGATCGATCTCCACGCTGTGCGTACTCTCCCTGCGCGGTTGTACAGTTGCGTCGTGAACGTGGTGGCAGCTCGATCTGCCGGGAGAGCACAAGAATTTACCGACCGATACGGTATATCGACGGTCTACGGCAGCTGCGCAGAAATGGTCGCGTCGTCCGAAGTCGATATCGTTTGCGTTGGCACCATCAAGCGGGCACATAAGGAGCACAGCTTGCTCGCCATCGAATCTATTTCCGTAATGGGCGCATATTAAGCATTATGAACCTGTTATTCGTGCGAACCATCGGCGTTAACACATCACGCTCCTCACCATAAACCGTTGGGTGAAGGGTCAACTTGAAGTATTTTTACGCAACGAAGAAAAGAAACAACGTCGTCCCAACAAACGCGAAATCCCATGTCGGAACATTCAACTCAACAACTGGGCTCGTTAGAGGAAGATCTCAAGCGCCTTGAAGACGTCGGCTTTCTATCGTCAATGCTCATTACGCTACTGGGAAACTACGCACAAACGGGACATTTTGGGGGCCCCCTCGCCTACGTTCCCTATGTCATTACCAGTCATTTGATTGGGCCAGCTGCGGGCGGGCTTCGCTTTGACTATCGTCGACCCAAACATCCTTACGGTGACAAATTCATGCTCGCTGGCGGACACAATGCGCCGGTGACGTATGCTCTTTGGATGGTGATGGGCGAAGCGCTCGCACGACAACATTCGATGACCAAGGACGAGCGCTACCGCGCTGATCCAACGACATCCATCCTATCCATCGACGCGCTTGGATTTCGACGCGGTCAAGGGGCGCTGGATAACCTCCTCACGCGGGTGGGGCTCGCCGATGACCCCCTATTTCAGCAGGCCAAGTTACGAGGAATTCGCGCTCTATCCGGCCATTCCGAAACGACGGATCTGACCAACGACGTAAACGGCGGGCCATCGGGCATCGGTATCGCGACCGCGGCAGGGAAAGCCGCATTTTGGGACATCGTTGGCGCGCCACTCTCGTCACCCAAAATCATGGCGATCGAAGGCGAATTCGCGATGACGGCTGGGCACGCACAAGAATTGAAAACGCAGGCGATTGCGCAACGTGTCGGAAAGCGTCTACGGGTGTTGCTTTCGTACAACAACGCTGGCATCGACGACGAATTAATCGGAAGCGTGATCCACAAAGAATTTGTCGATTACGACATCCGCTCCCAATGGTCGTCATACGGCTGGAACGTAATCAGCGTCGACAACGGTAACGATTACGGGCAGGTAGCTCACGCCCTAGCTCAGATGGAAGACTGGGATGAATCGGATCGTCGACCCATGCTTCTCCTCGGCCGAACAACCAAAGGCTGGTGGCCAGCCGCCGTCGGCGGAGAAATTCCAGGCTATGGGAAACAGATCGTAGATCATGCCTCCCACCCCTATGCGTTCCCCCAAAACGGCGATTACTTTCAAGCGCTGGCCGGAACCTTTGAATCGCGGTATAGCGTTAAATTCCTCGATATCGACAAGGGTGCTGTCAGTGACGAGCACACTCGACTCATTCAGTTCAAACACAACATCGATATTGCGCTGAGTATTCTCGAGAAAAATGAACTTGGGTCTTGGCTCGCCGATCGCTTGGTTGCCATTGGCGATCAAGTCAAAGACGATCTAGGGTTGAATAACAACGGGTCGATCGATCCATTTGATCACCCACGCCTGAAAGTCGACCAATTACCGGTTACGCCGCAGAGCGTTACGGTGACCGATGTCGGTGGATCAAAAACGTTGACCGTCGATATAAAGTTGTTTGAGGAAGCGGGAAACCTTCGCGGGGCACGGCGCGCAGTATCCGAAATCTTCAAATGGACGAACTACGTCACCAACAACCGGTTCGTTGCAGTCGCGGCGGACCTAGCGGAATCCATTAACGTACAGAAAAGTGCTCTCTTTGGTTATTTTGATCCCATCACTAATCCCTCTGGAACGGTCCTCAAAGCAGGCATCCAAGAAGCGGGCAACGCCTCCACTGCCATCGGACTAATCGGCCAAACGCTGTCATTAGATCCGAAAGTACATAACGGCGTTTGGGCGCTAAGTGGGACGTACGGCGCCTTTACCCCACTGATGTATCTTCCCGCACGGGTTTGGAGCCAACAAAACCAAGATTCACCGTTTCGCGTCGGCGTACTTCATATATTGGCCGGTCACTCTGGGCCCGAAACTGCCGCCGATGCGCGCACACATTTCGGTATTTTTGCGCCCCAGGTATGGAAACTCTTTCCACGCGGCCAAGTGATTACCCTGAATTTCTGGGACTACAACGACGTCGCACCGGGGTATTTTGCTGCAGCGAATTTGGCCGTGAGTCGACCAGAAATCGGCATTATCGTGCTCGAAGTCGCCCGACCCGATTTTGCTGTCGCCGACCGCTCGTCCTTCGCCAACAGCGATCCGTTGGCCGCTGCAAAGGGCCTGTATGTGATAAGAGATTTCGATCCCAACAAACCAAAACATGGCTACGTGTTAACGCAGGGCGCTAGTTCGACCAACAATTTACTGAACGTATTGCCGAGTCTCGCAACATCAAACATCAACGTTAAAGTCGTCGCTTGTATCAGTGAGGAACTCTTTGACGCCCAGCCGCAAAGTTACCGCGATGCCGTCCTTCCGCCGGGATCGAAACACGATTTGATGATCGTCAGCACGGGAACACAGCGCATCATGCCAATTACAGGACTGGGTCATCTCACCGAGGAATACTCGTTGTTCTCGGACTGGGGCAATCAATGGCTAAGTGGCGGTACGGAGGAAGACGTGATCGCCGAAGCGCACCTCGACGACGCTTCCATCGCCTCCGCAATAATGAAATTTGCCGAGGAACGGGAAAACCGGCTACGGCGACAGAGCCAAGAACTCGCCGCAATAGCCGACTAGCGTTTTCGAGCCCCGTGTCAGACGATTGGACCCTATGCAAACAACGCAAAACCTCTTAATAGCTAGCTGGGTTCATCAAGTCGAATTGAAGCGCTGGCCTAACGCGCCCTTCAAAGATCAAAACAATATTGGGGAGACGTTGTGAATAACGACGCATTGGTTGAGCGGCGGGGACGGCTCTTGGGCAAAGGGGCTCCACTTTTTTACCGGGATCCCGTACACATCGTCAGGGGCGAAGGCGTCTGGTTGTACGACGCCGACGGTAAGCGTTACGTCGACATGTACAACAATGTTCCTTGTGTTGGACATGCCAACGCACGGGTCGTCGAAGCCGTACGTAAACAGACGGCTACATTGAACGTACACAGCCGATACCTGCATGAAGGCATTCTCGATTACGCGGAACGGTTAACCGGACACCACGACCCATCACTCTCCACCGTGGTCTTCACCTGTTCGGGCACCGAGGCCAGCGAAGTCGCACTGCTAATGGCACGTGCCGCAAGCGGTGGACGCGGCATCATATGCTCAGACGGCGGATATCATGGCAACAGCACCGAAGTAAGAAAACTCTCGCGAGCTCGCATTGGCGACAACGCCAACCCCGAATTTCGAGCGATCCCCTACCCACAAACGTACCGACCTTTGACCAACGAAACAGACGGCAAGGCGCTAACGAACATCTACTTAGCGGAGGTTCAAAAAGCGATCGATGCGTTTGCGGCGGACGACATTCCGTTGGCGGGTATGTTCGTTTGTTCCATACTCGCTAACGAAGGACTACCCGACATCCCCCCGGATTTTATGAACGGTGCCGCCACACTGGTGCGAAACGCGGGTGGCCTCTTCATCGCCGACGAAGTCCAGGCGGGATTTTGTCGCACCGGTCGCTGGTGGGGCTACGAAACATCCGATTTCGTTCCCGACATTGCGACTATGGGAAAACCCATGGGGAATGGCATGCCGTTAGCAGGTGTCGCGGCATCGGCCGAGCTCGTTGAAACGTTCCGTAAGAGCACGGGTTATTTCAACACCTTCGCATCGAGCCCGCTGCAGGCCGCAGTTGGTTCAGCGGTCCTCGATGTCATCGAGGAAGACGACCTGTGCAGTAACGCAGCAGAGGTCGGCGCTTATCTGCGGACCGCATTAAAAGACCTCCAACGAGATCACGAACCAATGGGGGATGTACGAGGTCACGGTTTAGCTATCGGGATCGACTGGGTCCTCGAGCGCGAAAACAAGACGCCCGACCGCAAAGGTGCGGCCGACGTTGCCAATCGGTTAAAGGACAAAGGTTTTCTGCTTTCGAATATGGGGTCGCTGGGTAATATATTAAAGATTCGGCCGCCGTTGGTAATTGGTCGTGAGCACGCCGATCTTTTCCTTAACGCATTTGAGGAAACGCTTCGAGAGCTATAAAGCGTCCATGCAGATCGACAATGCTCTATTTGAATACGCGCGGCAAACGCTGCCAGAATGGTCGTTGGATGGCGCTCAGCTTGAACCGATTAGCGTCAGTGAAAACGTCGCCTTCCGGGTCATTAAAGATGGGAAGAGCTACGTTCTTCGAATTCATCGATCGTGGTATCACACCCGTGAAGAATTAGAGTCTGAACTGATCTGGACGAGCGCGTTGCGCGCGTCCGGCATCGACGTACCCGAACCCTTGATGACGAAGACCGGCGAAGGATTTGTGACGCGGACACTGCCCGGGACTGATGAGACTCGAAACATCGGCGTGCTGAAATGGGTAGACGGCGACATACTGGACGACGTCATTCGTCGGGACGCTAGCGATACGGACACACTATGTCGCTATTTCGGGCAATTAGGTGCCATCGCTGCATCCATCCATACCCATGCCAGCGAATGGAACGTCCCCGCGAATTTCAAACGACACGCATTCGACGCCGACGGACTCGTTGGCGACCAGCCCTTTTGGGGACGTTTCTGGGAACTACCACAACTAAAACCGGAACAAAGCGACCTGATGCTTAAAGCGCGCGACGTTATAGCGAACACCCTCGACCGCTACGGGAAACCCAAAGAAACCTACAGCATGATTCATGCCGATCTCCATATGCACAATCTCGTTTTGAGCTCACACGGCCTGCACATTATTGATTTTGATGACGCCGGATTCGGTTGGCATCAATTCGACCTTGCAGTTGCCTTGCACGAGTACCTACAACACAAGGAGTTCTCGCTCATCGTTGCAGCTCTCCTCGATGGCTACCGAGACCATCGTTCGTTCGATTCTGAAGCCGAAGCGCTCATACCACTATTCTTACTCATACGCTCTCTCATGGGGTTAGGCTGGATTCATCAACGACCCGAACTTGGGCGCGAAAAATACATCCCAAAAATGATTGAGAATGCATGCCGCCATATCGAACACTTTTTGGGTACTTGACGCGCGCACACGAATTTCTTAGGGCAACGAGAAATTCAGCCCTAACTCTACCGAGATCTCGTTGAACCAATCCACTACTTCGTAGTGGTATGGAATTCCTTCTTTCTTACGTCGGATTGTTTCTTCTTGTTCGATCAACCCCGCGTAATAGACACGCTCATGACCCTTCGCGGGCGTCATCGACGACAATTTCTCGAGCAACTTATCTAAATCAAATTTAAACGCGTCGATATCAACGAACGCGTCAATTTTGATCGCCATCACAAATTGAGAATGGCGCAACCCGCCAGCAATGAAACCCGGGCCATTACCCGAAAGGATGCCAGCCATGATGTCGACAATGATCGCAAATCCATACCCCTTGTGCCCGCCATTCTCTCGCGTGCCGCCGAACGGTAGCATGCGGAAACCGCCGTAATCCGGAGAATCCACCGACTCCATAATAGGCTCGCCGTCGAGCGTGGTGATCCAACCCGGTTCAAGTTTCGAACCGATGCGTCGGGTAAGCATGAGTTTGTTGGCGGCAACCTGTGTCGTCGCGACATCGAAAACGAACGGCGCGTGCTTTTCGGCCGGCGCTGCCCAGGCGATCGGATTCGTCCCGAAAGCCGGTTCCGAACCAAAGACTGGGACCTGCAGCCCCCCGCCTGCCGAAACCATACAAATACCGATCATGTCGTGGGCAATCGCCATCAGCGGGTAATACGCAAGCATGCCCACGTGCCCACAGTTTTGGATGGCAACAGCACCGATACCTGTTTCGTTGGCTTTTTCGATGGCGAGCTCCATTGCTCTAGGACCCACGTGAATTCCCAACGCTTGATCGGCGTCCCAGGTCGCGCTGATTGCCGATTCGCGCAGCGTCGTTACGCTCGGGGTAGGATTCAGTTCACCGCGTCGGTATTGATATACGTAGTGACGGAGCATGTTTGATACCCCGTGGCTCTCGCACCCGCGCAAATCACTCGTAATCAATACATCGGTCGATTGTTCGGCATCATGCTGTGACTGCCCCATTTCAAGAAAAATAGCCTTGGTAGCATTTCGAACCGATTCCTCAGAAACGAAAACGCGATCCTTCTCAGGAACCAAAAATCGCTTCAACATCACTGCCAATCCCACGAATCGAAAGCCCATAATAAAACACCGCTCGCGGCGACGCAGTCACCAGACATCTCTACATCAAGGTCGCGGCTCGTCCAGCCGTGGTAACGTGGCGGCGTAGCGACATGGGAGAACGGGATGAGCGAGGCTATCCAGTCCGAGCCTAGCGTTGGGAAACAACTGCCCAAGAAGAACTTCACGGTTACCGACGCTTTGCTGAATGATTACTTCGAAGGTCTGGATTTGGAGCGGTCCAATTTCGACGTGGGCAAAGCTCCTGTACCTACCATGATCGCAACCGACGCGGACAACTACTTTGGCGAGTCAGCCTTTAGCCAGCAACGCGGCCACTTGTGGATGCGACAGGAGTGGACCTTCAGCAAACCGATGCAGGCCGGCGCCCACTACCAAACTGAAGCGCACATCGAGGACATCTACAAAAAACGAAATCGTACGCTGGTCAATACGGCGATCACCATGAAGGACGCCTGGGGAGATCATGTTTTGACCGCCAATCACCACCAGTCCTTCCTTCTGGACGATCCGGTGGAGCAGGTTGAGTTTCGTGAACCGAGCAAGAAACAAGGCGCACGAAAATTCATCGTGCCAGAGGGAACGCCACTTGAAGGGTTCGAAAAAAAAAATTACCTTGGAGATGTGTGGTCAGTACTTCCATGGGAGCAAGAGCTATCACACCGACAAGCAAGCGTCGCTCGAATTGGGGTTTCAGGAAGTGGTGGTCGGCGGCCGAATGACGATGGCCTATGTTGGCCATCTTCTGGAAACCAACTGTGGAGATCGTTGGTTCAAGACGGGGAAACTGGACGTGAAGTTCACTAACCCTTGTTGGCCCAACGACGTTATTTCTATTAAAGGCGTCGCGACCGGAACCATCGACGACGATCCATCGCGCGAAGGTATTTTTGCTTGGATCGAGAAAGACGGTGGAACCGTCGTTTTAATCGCGAACGCCAGCGTCGCGGCCGACTGACGAGGGATGAATACGGCGCGGCTACAAGGTAGTTCCTGCTCCAGGTTTAACCGTACCGGTCGAGTATACTCAGCGTCTTCATAACGTCAGAGACACGTAGGGAGGCAGTATTTTGGCCAGGAATACGATTCAAAGTGTGGCGGAGTTGCGCGAGGTAATTGGGGAAGCCATCCCGGGACTTCATGAAAAGAACATGGACCACGTGGATCGATTCGCACGCGAATTCATCGAAAAGTGTCCCTTCATTGTGTTATCGACCGCTGACCAAGCCGGTCGCATGGACGCATCACCGAAAGGGGACGCACCAGGGTTCGTTGAGGTGTTGGACGAACATACGTTGCTAATCCCTGATCGGCCTGGTAATAAACTGGCATACGGTCACCAGAACATACTGTCGAATCCAAACGTCGGCATTTTGTTTGTTGTCCCCAATACCCGAGAGACGCTGCGGATCAATGGTCGCGCGGAAATTTCGTGTGAACCGGACTTGTTAAAACAACTCGCGGCACGCAACAAACCAGCGACGCTCGTGATCCGAATCTTCGTTGACGAGTGCTTCTTCCACTGCGGTAAAGCCATGTTGAGATCCAAGCTGTGGGACAGCAGCACGTGGCAAGAAAACTATCGTGTTTCGTTCGGCGAAATGTTTGCTGCTAGAAAGAACGCAGGGCCTGACCTAGTCGAGTCAATCGATCAAAGCATCGAGACTGACTATCGCGACAATCTCTAGAGCGTAAATTGAGACCGACTTGGTCCGCATAACAGACCTACCCGACTACGAACGGGAACACCTCTTAAGCAAAAACCTCCCTCCCTTGGGTCCGCATTGCTGGACCAAACACGACAAACCGCTGAAGGAAATGCGTGTCGCCCTAATCACCACCGCTGGCTTACATTTCCGCGACGACGAAGCCTTCGACTTCGCCGACGCCACCTTCCGCCCTATCCCGGGTGACGAGGATTCCAACAGCCTCATCACGTCCCACAGCTCCGCCAACTTTGATCGCAGCGGTTTCGCGGAGGATGTAAACCTGGTGTTTCCTATTGATCGATTCAACGAACTGGCGACCGTTGGCACGATCGGCTCTCTGGCGGCCGTCCATTACAGTTTTATGGGTGCCGGGCTTACGCCTGAAGCATATGAGCGAAGTACACATCAGGTGGCCGGTTTGCTAAAACAAGATCAGGTAGACGCTGTCTTTCTGACACCCGTCTGACCCAACTGCACCCGCACCGTGTGTACGATCAGTTACTACCTCGAACGCGGCGGCATCATGACCACTGGCATCAGCCTGGTGAGGGAGAATGCCGAAAGCATGCAACCTCCACGGTCACTTTGGGTGACCTTCCCATTGGGCCGGCCGTTGGGCGTACCCAACGACACTGCGTTTCAACACCGCGTCATTGCTGCGGCGTTGGGATTGTTCGAGCGCGATATTGGGCCGGTCCTAGAGGACTATCCTGATGATGCACCCGAAGTGAGTGTTGAGGCTGCACCCGCTTGTCCGGTCTCGTTCCCCAAAGCCATCGGCAACACCACCTGGCAGAGCCGTCTCGCGAGCGAATTTTCATCACTAAGTCCTTGGTATGAACTAGGTATAAGGCGGCGTGGAGGACGTACGCTCGTGGGAGCATCGGACTTTTCCATCGAAAAAAACCTCCGCAAGATGGGCGAGTATTTGGATCTCAACCAGCTCCCTACCGACGAGCTGCTATGGTTCAAGCGTGCCATCGAGGATGTGAAGATCTGGTATGTGGAAGCTATGACCGCGCAACCTGGAAACTACAATCAAAACCGCGTGTACGAAACGTTATGGCACGAAACTCAACTTGGAGCGGGGCTCGCCAAGTTCTACGAAGGGTTTGGAGCACATCCGAAACTGTACCCGTTCGCACGATTAATCCTCCCGCGTGCAGCTGTAGGCGGGTCTACCGGCTAGCGACCAAGATTGGCGTGGCTCCTTGTCTTCTTAGAAGAAGACATAGGATCGGACCACGACATTCCTGCGGCAGGGAGCGTCATCGGGCGCGGTTGGGTCGATGCAGGCGGTGTGAAAGGACCAGCGCGATACCGAGCCGTCAGTGACAGAGTCGTAGCACTTGAGCATCGAAACCTCGGTGGGCTTCTGCGCGGGAAACCAGTACCAGTCGTGGTCGGGGCGATAGGTGAAGCGTGTGGTCTCGCCGACACGGTCGTCGTAGACACGATAGTTGGTGATGTACGGCTGGTCGGCGAAAGAGGGCCAAGCGCAGAGCACGAAGGGGTTCTGGTGCACAGTCTCCATCGGCTTGGCGAGGTTGATCGACATGAACCGCCGCGACATCTTCGCGTCGGCTTGTTCCTCCGTACAGTGCTGCTCGCGTCCGAAGTTTCGCAGGTTCTTCGTGAGCAGCTCGCGACAGCGTACCCTGCCGCTGTTGTCGTTCAGGTCGTTGTGCACGAGGTTGGCGTAGCCGGCGTTCACACCAGGGATCTTGTTGTGCTGGTCTTCCGCGCGGTCTCCCTCGTAGTCCTTGTCAAACACATCGTGGTTGTATACAAGCGCATCCGTCGCGCCCGGGAAAAACTCCAAGAGGAGTTTCTCTATCTCCGGGTAGAACACGCGCTCCACCTCCGCCGCGTCATAGAAATTCTCGCACTCGGACTCGCAGTACGCCAGCGAGACCCCGAGCTTATCCATGCACTC
>JAYGFA010000019.1:0-34182 GCA_046582115.1 Pseudomonadales bacterium
CGTTCTCTCGCCGCTGCTCTTCGTTCGCCCAAATACAGCGCTAAGCGACCGATCCCCCCGGAAAGAACCGTTTCGATTTGGGCGCGTATTCGCCGAGCCAACGTTGGCGAATGCCCGGCCGTTGAGATCGCTACGGTGACGGGATCCCGATTCACGATACTCGGAAAAATCGCGGTGCTATTTCCCAAATCATCGACCGCGTTGATCCAGACCCCCGCTTCAGTCGCAAGCCGATGAACTTCGCGATTTGTCGCTTCGTCGTCGGTGGCGGCAATCACCAAATTCATGCCATTGAGATCGCCCGCTTCGAATCCCCGACATTCGTGTGCCAACGACCGATTAGTAACCAGTTCTGCCATTCCGGCGGTCAACGTAGGAGCTACCACACGACAATCGACGGCGGCGTCGAGTAGCGTCGTCAGTTTTCGCATGGCAACCTCGCCACCACCGACAATCAGACAGTGGACACTTGCAGGATCGAGGAACAGCGGCAGGCTATGCATAGCTTACGCGAGCTGCTCTAGCGCTTCGGCACCCGCCAAATACGAACGCAACGCGTCGGGGATTGTTACCTTGCCTTCACGGTCTTGGTAATTTTCAAGGATCGCCACTAGCGTTCGACCGACGGCAAGGCCAGATCCGTTCAGTGTGTGGACAAGTTCCGGTTTATTGGTTTCTCGATGCCGATACCTCGCTCTCGCCCGTCGCGCCTGGAAATCGAGAAAGTTGCTACACGAAGAGATCTCTCGGTACGTCGACTGGCCTGGCAACCATACTTCAAGGTCATAGGTTTTTGCGGAGGCAAAACCAAGATCACCAGTACAAAGCGTTACAACGCGATACGGTAGTTCAAGTCTTTGAAGTATCCGTTCCGCATGCGAGGTCAGCTCCTCCAATGCATCCCACGATGTTGCCGGATCCACCACTTGCACCAATTCGACCTTTTCAAACTGGTGTTGTCGAAAAATTCCGCGGGTATCTCGGCCATAGCTTCCTGCTTCACTGCGAAAACAGGGGGTATGGCAGACCATCTTTAGAGGTAGGTCTTCTCGATCAAGAATTTGATCCCTGACCATATTCGTGAGGGGTACTTCGGCCGTGGGGATAAGGAAATAATCTGCATCACCAGCGACGGAGAAGAGATCGTCCTCAAATTTTGGTAATTGCCCTGTAGCCTCCAGGGATTCTCGATTGACCATGTAGGGTACGTAGATTTCGTCATACCCATGCTCGTGCGTGTGGATATCGAGCATGAATTGGATGAGTGCGCGGTGGAGTCGCGCTAAGGGACCTTTCAACACGGCAAATCGACTTCCGGTCATACGCGCTGCGCCAGCAAGGTCGAGCCAGGAACCACCCAAATCAACATGATCCAGTGGCGCAAAGTTAAACGTAGGTTTAGTGCCCCACGTCCGTATCTCTAGATTCTCTTCTTCCCCTGAACCCACCGGCACACTGGGATCCGGTACGTTTGGAATCTGCAAAAGAAAATCACGTTCGTTTTCTTGAACTTGATCGAACGCCTTTTTCGCGGCCTCCAGTCGTTCACCAAGGTCGCCCACTTCCGCAACCAAAGGCTCAATATCTTCCCCAGCCTCTTTCGCTTTTCCAATCGCTTTGGAAACCTTATTTCGCTCGTTTTGGAGTGTTTCGGTCTCGGACTGCAGACGTTTTCGTTCCGTCTCAAGCGCCTGAAAAACCGCTAGATCAAAGTCAAACCCACGTCGCTTCAGTGCGTCCGCGGCTTCTTCCGGACGTTGTCGAAGCGTTTTTGAATCAAGCATTCAACCACCCACCGTGCGCATGCCAGCCACCGCCGCCAACAGACAACCACCAACGGTCGTCACGACGTACATGAGTGCCAAAAGACTCCTGCCGGTATCGTATAGGTTGATCGTATCGAGCGAAAAAGCAGAAAACGTCGTGAATGCCCCAAGAACACCGACGAGGAGAAATGGTCTACCGAATGACTCGAACCATGACGTATCGCTAACGCTTGCGACGATGGCACCAATAGCGAAGGACCCAATCAGGTTCACTATTACCGTCCCCCAAACGTGACCACCCCACCACGTAACCATCGAAACAACCCCGTATCGCAAAATAGCTCCGCACGCGCCGCCGAAAGCAATCGCTAGAAGCGTTCTAGTCACCGTCCTTGCCTCGGGCGCGTTCGTCACGGGCGCGGAGTTTAGCCATTCGTTCCCGAATTTTATGTTCTAAGCCACGCTCTGTCGGGAAATAAAATTGTTCATCCTGCATCTCGTCCGGGAAGTACCTTTCGCCCGCAGCATATGCATCTTCTTCGGCATGATCATAGCGATAGCCCTTGCCATACCCTAGGTCATCCATCAACCGCGTGGGCGCGTTCCGAAATCGTAACGGAACCTCATAGGAAGGATGCTCCTTCACGTACTTACGCGCCGCACCGAATGCCGTGTATACCGCATTACTCTTGGGTACGGTCGCTAAATAGACCACGGCCTGCGCTAGCGCGAGTTCGCCTTCGGGTGTTCCCAACCGTTGAAACGTTTCCCAAGCATCGAGACAAATGGATAATGCTCGTGGATCGGCGTTGCCAATATCTTCAGACGCCATACGTGCGATCCGCCGTGCGACGTAGAGTGGGTCACATCCGCCGTCAAGCATGCGCGTAAACCAATACAGCGCGGCATCAGGCGAACTCCCTCGAACAGCTTTGTGAAGTGCCGATATTTGGTCGTAGAACACTTCACCACCTTTGTCAAAACGTCGGTAGCTTTGCCCCGTCGCCTCCGTGACGTCCTCGATCCCAATTTCGTCCTGCGTAAGTTGCATCGAGATTTCAAGTGTATTGAGTGCACGACGCGCATCGCCATCCGCGTAGCGACACAGAAATTCAACAGCTTCGTCGCTAATTTCGATCCCATCCAGCGCTATCGCGCACGCGCGCCTAACGATTGTCCGAATATCACCGAATTCGAGGGGCTTCAGCACGTAGACGCGCGAACGCGATAGAAGCGCCCCGATCACTTCGAAGGATGGATTCTCCGTGGTCGCGCCGATTAACGTGATAGTGCCTTTCTCAACATGCGGTAGAAATGCGTCCTGCTGCGCCTTATTAAAACGATGTACTTCGTCCACAAAAAGCACGGTCTGTTGATCCGGGTGGAGCTCTGCTTCTTGTATTGCGTGGCGTACGTCCTTCACACCCGCAAGTACTGCTGACATCGAAAGCCATCGGGCGCCGGAAGCGTCCGCCAGCAATTTCGCCAAGGTCGTTTTCCCGGTTCCAGGCGGGCCCCAGAGGATCATCGAGTGGACGATCCCTGCATCCGCTAATTCGGCAAGCTGTCGTCCGGGATCCAAAAGGTGACGTTGGCCCTCAAAATCTTTGAGGCCAGAGGGACGCATCCTTGCCGCCAAGGGCAGCGCCTGGTTTGCGGTTACGTCACCCAGAGGAATCTCGGTCTGTGACATCGCCAATTACGTCAGTGCCTTCGGGCACCGTGATTTCGAATTCCTCCAATTCTACCACTCGATTAGCGATCGAATTACGGAACAACACCTCCGTCCGGTGACCAAAGTGATCCACCACATCGATCCGCGTGATCACAGTGTCCACGAAATAAACGCGCAAATCCTGAAAGAACGAACCCTTGCTGTTCGGCTTCAAACCGTAACCGATGCCAAATGTTTTGTCGGCTCCAGTCAAATTTCGAACATCGAACTCCGAGAGACTCTCCTCTGATGCGTTCATTAACAGGAGGGTAAACGCCGAATCCGGAAGATCACTCAGGGTCCTCATGGTTAGCTGTTCGAGGTCCAAGTCGTGAACGTACAGAACATTACGTTTAGCAACAATCACCTGTGAAAAGGGCTCGTTAACCTGCCATCTGAGCCCATTGGTTCTCGAAAATACGACCCGACCGATCTGCGTTTCGATCACTTCGTCACGGGCGTCTCGGGTCAACTGTTTGAATTCGGCGGTATAAGAGGTGATGCGGCCGAGCAGATCGATTAGTTCTGTCGCTGCCGTGTTGCTCTCTTGTGAGTACCCGGACCCCGCCAAGACGAGTGCCAACGCGACGTTTAATTTCAAATGGTTAGGCGTCTCGGTCTGCAACGAGAACTTCGCGACTGCCGTTACTGTTCATCGCCGACACCACCCCGGCCTCCTCCATGGCTTCGATTATTCGCGCAGCTCGGTTATAACCAATACGTAATTTGCGCTGTACAGAAGAAATAGAAGCTCGTCTAGACTCGAGCACAAAGGCGACGGCCTCGTCGTAAAGGGGCTCATCGGTTTCTGTATCGCCAGTTAGATTAACCTCGCCGGCAACGGCAACATGACTCGTCGAAAGGACCTCTTCTAAGTAGTCGGGGTCGCCCCGCTCTTTCCAATCCGAAACGACGCTATGGACTTCGTCATCTGAGACGAACGCGCCATGCACACGTATTGGAACCCCGGCTCCCGGTGGCAGGAATAACATATCGCCATGGCCCAACAGTTGTTCCGCCCCTCCTTGGTCCAAAATGGTGCGCGAATCGACTTTGCTCGACACCTGAAAACTGATGCGCGTGGGAATGTTTGCCTTGATTAGGCCCGTTATGACATCAACGCTCGGTCGTTGAGTAGCGAGGATCAGATGAATGCCCGCTGCTCTCGCTTTCTGTGCGATCCGGGCAATCAACTGTTCTACTTTCTTGCCAACAAGCATGATCATGTCAGCGAATTCGTCAATGACTACCACGATCAGAGGCAATTTCTGCAGAGCGCGCGCTGGTTCCAACGCATCCTCTGGCCAGAAAGGATCCAGGATTGGACGATCCAGTTTCTGCGCTTCCAAAATCCGGCGGTTAAAACCAGCCAGGTTACGCACTCCCAACGCCGTCATGAGCTGGTACCGCCGATCCATTTCCCGAATACACCAATTAAGCGATTGAGACGCTTCCTTCATATCCGTTACTACTGGAGTCAAGAGATGCGGAATGCCTTCGTAAACGGCAAGCTCAAGCATTTTGGGATCCACCAAAATAAGCCTGACCTCGTCTGGCGAAGCTTTGTAGAGCATGCTTAACAGCATAGCGTTAACGCCGACCGATTTACCGGATCCCGTTGTGCCCGCAACCAACAGGTGCGGCATTTTCCCTAGGTCTGCGAGCACGGCGTCACCCGCAATATCTTTACCTAAGGCAAGTGTTAACACAGACGCCGAGTCTTGATAGCTTTTCGACCCAAGGACGTCCTTGAGTCGAACGACTTCCCTGATTTCGTTGGGGATCTCAATACCAACTACTGACTTTCCCGGTATCACTTCGACGATACGAACGCTGATGACAGCCAGTGAACGGGCGAGATCCTTGGCCAGCGCGCTGATCTTGCTGACTTTTACACCCGCGGCCGGTTGAACTTCGAATCGCGTGATCACGGGTCCAGGGAGAACCGAGACCACTTCCGCTTCAACGCCAAAATCTAGAAGCTTAAGCTCAAGCTGTTTCGCCATTGCGTCGAGTGCTTCGCTCGAGTACCCGCCCCCGGACCCGGTCTCCTGATCTTCGAGTAGATCGAGGTCCGGCATCTCGTTTGGAGTTTTTAGATCGAATAGTCGCCGTTGCGAAACGGCATTCGGTTTTCGAACCGGTTCAATTTTGGCGACTGACTTCTTCGCAGCAATCTTGGATTTGATGGGACTTTTTGTTCGTACCCGGGAAACAGGATTCGACCTACGCGGCGAACGCCGAGCGAATTTCAATCGCTTGACATACTGAAATCCCCGGCCGCTCGCGCGAATGGACTTCTTCGCAATCCTCATACAAACCCGTAGGCACCTATGAATCAAAATCCCAATCTTCTCAATCAGATTTTTCCAACTGAAACCAATCGTCAATTGCATCCCGACAAGTACCCAGGCGAAAGCGATCAGCGTAAGCCCCGTACCCTTGAAGACTGGCATCCCAAGTCGAAACAGAGAATCGCCAACCGCACCACCGGCTCCCGCGGGAAGCTCAGGAGGAGATTCCGCGTGCAGTCTGAACAGTAAACACGCTGCAATAACCAACGCGACAAAGCCGAGAAACCGTATGCCAGCGATGGTCCATGACCATGGTAAATCACGGGTAATGAGGAGTCGGCCACCGGCAATTACTAAACCGGCTACAAATAGATAGGCCACCCAGCCGAAGGCTAACAACGCGAATTCCGCGATCCACGCTCCACTGATCCCAACGAGGTTATTGACCCGTAAATCAGTGCCCGCATGACCCCAGCTTGGGTCCATCGGCGAATACGAGACAATAGCCAAAAGAGCGTACCCCGCGACCGCAGCGAGGAGTACGAATCCAATTTCGCGAAATGGCAGTACGGGCAATGAGACCTGCGACATTGGGTATACCCCCTATGTACTTATCGACTGCAGTACCTGGGAAACGCATTTTACCCCTTTGGATGCCGTTGAACAATTTAACGTTCAAATTCAGCATTTTAGTGCCGATACCTAGAGCACTTATGCGATCTCGTTCAGTCGACCGATTGCTGTATTATTGCGGTTACGCTGAAGTCGTTGTTTACGTATGCGCCCTGACAAGCAAAAAGTCATCGATGAGGTCTGGGACGATGCTCGGATCCGCAGTTTTTTAGGTAAGGCGACGCCGACGCACTTTGGAAAAGCACTCGAAGGGGACGCCGATTTCCATCTTTTACTCAATGCGTATTACGCGATGCGAGCGAACGACTTTAAGCGGTTTATCGACTACTTTATACACGAAGGTCACAAGGTCGACGCCAAAAATGAAAACGGCTTGACTCTCGCCGATTATTTGCAACGCCATAGAAAAGCTACCCCATTCATTGACGCCCTGAAACAAGCGATTCCTTAATTGGAGACACCCAGCAACGAGCGTCTCATCGTTCTTGGTTCTGGTCCAGCCGGCTACACGGCGGCGCTTTACGCCGCGAGGGCGAATCTAAATCCCCTACTGATTACAGGGGTCGAAGTAGGGGGACAGCTCACAACAACAACCGACGTTGACAATTGGCCCGGTGACTTCGAAGGCCTACAAGGCCCGGAATTGATGTTACGTATGCAAGAACATGTCGAGTCGCTCGGGACGCGTGTCATTAATGACCAAATTCAATCTACCCTACTACAGGACAAACCGTTGCAACTTAGAGGCGATAACGGTGCATACAGCTGCGACGCACTGATTATTGCGACCGGAGCGTCCGCCCAATATCTCGGTCTTGAGAGCGAGGAGAAATTCAAAGGCCGCGGCGTGAGTGCATGCGCGACGTGCGACGGATTTTTCTATCGCGACCAACGAGTCGCGGTCATTGGAGGTGGCAACGCGGCGGTTGAGGAAACCCTTTACCTGTCCAACATCGCTTCAAAAGTTTATTTAGTCCATCGACGCGACACGTTGCGGGCCGAAAAAAAATTGCAGGAACGTTTGTTTACGCGTGTTCATGAAGGTGTTGTCGAACCCATTTGGAATCACACGCTACGTGAAGTCATCGGCGATGATTCGGGTGTCACAGGGATTCGCGTTGCGTCAGTGGCGACGGCCGATATCTTCGAAATCAAACTTCACGGCGTCTTCATCGCAATTGGACATATCCCCAACACTTCCTTGTTCGACGGCCAGTTAACGATGAACAATGACGGTTATATCAGGGTGTCTAGCGGCCTCAACGGGAACGCAACCGCTACCAGCGTACCCGGCGTATTCGCCGCCGGAGATGTTGCGGACCATGTCTATCGCCAAGCTGTAACTTCTGCTGGATTCGGTTGTATGGCCGCTCTCGATGCCGAAAAATACCTGGATGCTCACGCCTGAACCGATGAATCCTTCGCCCGTATGACAGTCTATTCCGCTATTCAGGTGTTGACCTCTCCGGATACACGACTGCCCGACCCCCGAAACGGTCCAGCTGACGGACCAATCGCGATCGGCGGAGACCTGCGTCCCGCTCGGTTAATCGAAGCCTACCAAAACGGAATCTTTCCGTGGTTTTCGGACGATGCGGGACCCGTAATGTGGTGGTCGCCAGACCCCAGGGCCGTTCTATTCCTGGATGAATTCAAACCCTCAAAAAGTCTCAGAAAGGTCATTCGCAAAGGGCGCTTCCACGTCACCTTCGATCAAGCATTTAGCGACGTAGTCGCCGCTTGCGCGGAGCCACGACCAAACTCAGCCGAGACGTGGATTACTCCTAATATGCAACGGGCTTATATAGCACTGCATGAAATGGAGTTAGGACACTCTGTCGAGAGTTGGCAAGAAGGCGACCTTGTTGGAGGAATTTACGGGATTTCTCTAGGCTCAATGTTCTTTGGCGAATCCATGTTTGCCAGGGTTTCCAACGCCTCGAAGGTGGCTCTGGTCGGATTAATTGACCAACTCAATCGATGGCACTTCAGCCTCCTAGATTGTCAAATCATGAACCCGAACTTACGTTCGTTGGGCGCCATTGACATGCCGAGAAGTCAGTTTCTTTCGCTGCTAGTGGAAAACCGACGGCAGGCAACCCGAACGGGACGATGGGAGCTAAGTACTGAACACGCTTGACACACTTGTGCAAAAGCGCTTTTACGTATCGCCGCCTCATCCGTGCAGTTACCTCGCGGCAAAGTTCGCCACTACCTTTTTCTTGACCCGCAAGACCCTCATACGGCGTACACGTACCAGCACCTTGTCAATCTCGGGTTTCGCCGGAGCAGCAGCCATCTATACCGACCCAACTGCACCGGCTGCAATCAATGCATCCCCTGCCGTGTCCCAGTAGATGATTTTCGGGTGAATCGGCGTTTCCGGCGGGTGCTCAAATCCAATCAAGATATCGCGATCCGTTTGGAGGAGCTGCGTGACGACCAGGAAGTATACGAACTGTACGAACGTTACATAGCAACCAGACACCGGGAAGGCGATGTGTATCCCGCCAGTATTGATCAGCTGCGTGCCTTTTTGTTCGCCAGGTGGAGCCGAACCTTTTTCCTTTCTTCCTACGTAAACAAAAAACTCGTCGCTGTCGCCGTAACCGATGTTCTCCATGACGTACTTTCTGCTATTTACACGTTCTTTGAGCCCGAATTTGAAACCCGAAGCTTGGGTGTATTTTCAGTTTTGAAACAGATCGACGAGTGTCGAGTGCGTGAATTAACACACCTCTACCTTGGTTATTGGATCGAAGACTGCCCGAGCATGGATTACAAAGCCCGCTATCGTCCAATACAAACGTTGGTGAATGGACGTTGTTTAACACTGGAGTGATCTACCTCGGCGTGCTTAAATCCCGCCACAATTGAAGGGGACTGGATGCCAAAAGAAGAACAAATCGAAATGGACGGGACAGTCATCGACACACTCCCGAACACCATGTTCAAGGTCGAACTCGATAATGGACACGTAGTTACCGCTCATATTTCCGGCAAAATGCGCAAGAACTACATACGAATTCTTACCGGCGACGTCGTCAAAGTTGAACTAACACCTTACGACCTTTCTAAAGGTCGAATCACATTTCGAGAACGTTAACGGCATTCGAGGCGCTAAACCTTGCCGAAAGTCAAAAGACTCAATTCTGAGTCGCTAATGATCTCGATTCGATCTCGATCGCGATATCTCCATCTTCCACCGTGATGTAAACAGTACCGCCCGAATCGGCCAGCTCTCCAAACAGAATGTCTTCGGCCAGACGACTCTTAATTTTTTCGTCGATAAGCCGTTGCATTGGTCGAGCACCCATCTTCTCATCGTAACCTTCACGCGCGATCCAGTCCCGCGCAGCGTCGTCTACATCTAGCTCAACTTTCTTGCGGTCCAGTTTCGCTTGGAGTTCTGTTAGGAATTTGTCGACAATGTTTTTGATCACCGCCATGGGGAGCGCATTGAATTGAATGATACCGTCCAATCGATTGCGAAACTCAGGCGTGAACATTTTCTTGATAACTTCTACTGCATCGGTCGCATGGTCTTGGTGGGTAAACCCAATCGATGCCCGACTGGTTTCCCGCGCACCCGCATTCGTTGTCATCACCAAAACGACATTCCGAAAAACCGCATTTCGACCATTGTTATCGGTAAGCGTTCCATGATCCATCACCTGGAGCAGTAGGTTAAAGACCTCTGGATGCGCCTTCTCGACTTCATCGAGCAGTACCACGCTGTGGGGATGTTTTGTTACCGCTTCCGTTAACAATCCCCCTTGGTCAAAACCTACGTATCCCGGTGGAGCACCAATGAGACGCGATACGGTATGGCGTTCCATATATTCGGACATATCATATCGCAGCAACTCGACGCCCATTACATGCGCTAATTGGCGAGCGAGTTCCGTCTTGCCGACACCGGTCGGGCCAGAAAACAGGAACGATCCTATCGGCTTTTCATCTGCCTTGAGCCCGGCGCGCGATAACTTGATCGCATTTGCAAGCGTCTCGATGGCACTGTCCTGACCAAATACTGCCATCTTCAATTTGCTATCAAGATCTTTCAACGCTGCTTTATCGGAGGTTGTCACTTGGCTTGACGGTATACGTGCAATTTTCGCAACAACCTGTTCAACGTCTGGTGCGCCAATGGTCTTTTTGCGTTTGCTGACCGAAACCAACAGTTGCGCGGCACCGGCTTCATCAATGACGTCAATCGCCTTATCCGGCATAAAGCGGTCTGTTATATAGCGATCGGCAAGTTCAGCCGCAGCCCTTAGGGCACGATCTGTGTAACGCAGTTGATAATGATCCTCGAAACGCGACTTGAGTCCTTTGAGGATCTTGTACGTATCATCGACACCAGGCTCAGTTATGTCGATTTTCTGAAAACGCCTCGACAGAGCTCTATCTTTATCGAAAATTCCACGGTATTCCTGATAGGTGGTCGATCCCATACACCTCACCTCCCCCGATTGAAGGAGCGGTTTCAAAAGGTTGGAAGCATCCATCACGCCACCAGATGCGGCGCCCGCTCCAATGACCATATGTATTTCATCAATAAACAGGACGGCACCTTCTTCATCCTTCAATTCCACCAAGAGTTGCTTAAAGCGCTTTTCAAAATCGCCACGATATTTGGTACCCGCCAGCAACGCGCCCAAATCTAGGGAGTAGACGTTGCTCTCTCCTACAACGTCGGGCACCTGGTGATCAACAATCCTCTTCGCCAAACCTTCAGCGATCGCGGTCTTGCCAACCCCAGATTCTCCCACCAACAGCGGGTTGTTCTTACGACGTCGACAAAGAATCTGGATAACTCTTTCGACCTCGCTATCTCTACCCACCAGCGGATCGATATGGCCCCGACGCGCCATCTCATTTAAGTTCGTCGCGAATGCCTGCAGTGCAGTCTGTGCGCCCTCATCGTCGCTGGATTCATCGCCCGCTCCTTCTGGCGCCGTCTCGTCTCCGCTATCACCGGGAACTTTAGATATGCCGTGAGCTCTATAGTTCACGATGTCGATGCGCGCGATTTGTTGTTGTTTAAGAAAAAATACCGACTGCGACTCTTGTTCATTAAAAATGGCGATAAGTACATTTGCTCCCGTGACTTCCCCTTGGCCGCTTGACTGAACATGGAAAAGTGCGCGTTGAAGTACTCTCGTAAAACCGAGCGTTGGTTCCGTTTCGCGCTGAACGTCTTCCGCAGGAATTAGTGGCGTGGTGGTTTCGATGAATTCTTGCAATTCCGACTTAAGCGCATCCATGTCCGCGCCTACGTTCGTCAGCACTTCAACCGCTTTCGCATTGTCGAGAAGTGCAAAAAGAAGGTGCTCTACGGTCATAAACTCATGACGCTTCGTACGGGCATCTTTGAACGCCTCGTTGAGCGTGACTTCTAAATCTTTGCTCAGCATGTTTCAGTCCGTCATTTCTATGGTCGACAAAAGAGGATGCTGGTTTTCCTGAGCGTAATGATTAACTTGCTCTGACTTTGACTCAGCAACATCTCGTGGGAATATCCCACAGACTGCGCTCCCCGACGTATGCACCACCAACATTATCTGTGTCGCCTTCTCACGGTTCATTCCGAAAAAAACTTCGAGTACGTGTACCACAAACTCCATAGGCGTGAAGTCATCGTTAAGAAGAATCACCTTGTACATGGGCGGGCGCTTTAGTTTAGGTTTCTCTGGAGCCGTCGCCAAGTCACCTTGTCGATCCTGCTCCCAGTCACCGTCTTCATTACTCATGAAGGTTGCAGGTCCCAGCAAACAACGCCATTCCGTCCATCACTCGCAACATTTCGGTCATAGCGCGATCGACCCATATTGCGCATGAATCAGTGTACAACATTGCACAATGCTTATCTTAAGAAGCGCTTGACACACCGCACCACCTGTACCAGTGTTATGCGATAAGCCGAAAAAGAACTTTTGTTTGGGCCGCCGCGACGTCCATCACGGACGATGCGGGCAGGTCGGAGCCGAAGTGATTCCCAGCTCGGGAGGACATCGGGAATGGCTCTGGGTAAAGTTAAGTGGTTTAACAACGCCAAAGGCTATGGCTTCATCCTGCCGGAAAACGGAGGCGAGGACCTTTTCGCCCACTATTCGTCAGTAGAAATGGACGGCTACAAAACGCTCCGAGCCGGCGATGATGTTGAGTTCGAAATCGAGGAAGGTCCAAAGGGATCGCACGCCGTTCACATACGATCTGCCGAACAGTCTCCGGACTCGTCCTCGGAGACCCTAACCGACGAAGCCCCTATTGAAGCGGGCCAACAGAACGACTAATTTCGCTGTGCTAACAAGTTACGCGTCACTGCTTTTGAAATGACGTAATGGCCCGATTAAAGGTCTCCGACGGTCGCATCGCTTTATCTGCAAGGATGGGGTCTGGGAAATAGTATCCGCCTAGCTCCATTGGGCTTCCCTGCGCGTCCATCAGTTCACTGTTTATCGTGTCCTCATTCTCGGCAAGTACTCGTTCCAACGACTGAAATGTACGTTTCAAGCTCAGATCGTCATCTTGTGATGCAATCGCCTCTGCCCAAAACTTCGCGAAATAATGATGACTACCACGATTGTCGATTTCATTGACGACCCGTGATGGTGATTTATTGCTTTCAAGAAACTTAGCAATGGCTTGATTCAAAGTGATCCCAAGCAGTTGTGCCCGCGCGTTACCAAATTTTTCGGCTAGATGTTCTAACGACGCACCCAAGGCTAGAAATTCCCCAAGCGAGTCCCATCGCAAATGTCCCTCGGCTTCAAATTGTTGGACGTGTTTTGGAGCAGAGCCACCGGCACCCGTCTCAAACAACCCCCCACCGTTGATGAGAGGCACAATCGATAACATCTTCGCGCTCGTACCCAATTCGAGAATTGGGAAAAGGTCCGTGAGGTAATCCCTGAGCACGTTGCCCGTGACAGAAACCGTATCCTTCCCCGCTCTCATTCGCTCCAGAGAGAATTTCGTGGCTTCAAGCGGCGACATAATGTGATAGGTGATTTCACTAAGGTCATAATCGTTCAGGTAACGATTCACTTTTTCGATGAGCTGAGAATCGTGCGCGCGATTCTTGTCTAACCAAAACACAATAGGGACGCCAGTTCGATGGCCTCGCTCGATCGCGAGCCTAACCCAATCCTGAATCGGACTATCCTTTACGCGGCATAAACGCCAGATGTCGCCAGTTTCGACTTCATGCTCGTGAACGATCTCGCCACTAGAATCAATAACGCGAATCGAGCCTTTACCCCGAGCTTCGAAAGTCGTTTCGTGTGAACCGTATTCTTCGGCCTTTTGCGCCATTAATCCGACATTTGGGATAGAGCCCATGGTGGTTGGATCGAACGCTCCATTGGCTATGCAATGTTTGATCGTTTCGGCATAAACGGGCGCGTACGACCTATCCGGAATAACTGCCTTCATGTCATGCAGCTCGCCATCGGGACCCCACATTTTTCCCGATTCTCTGATCGCAGCCGGCATGGATGCGTCAATGATGATGTCGCTAGGAACATGAAGATTCGTGATTCCCTTATCCGAGTTAACCATCGCCAAAAGCGGACCGTTTTGAATGGAGGCATTTAGGTCGGCTTCAATGGCGTTGCGTTGAAGGACGGGAAGCACCTTAATTTTTTCGTATATGTCTCCAATTCCATTGTTCGGGTCCGCGCCTATCTCGTTGAAAATAGCCTCGTGCTTCTCGAAAGCCGCCAAATAGTACGTCCTTACCACATGACCAAATATGATCGGGTCGGACATTTGCATCATCGTCGCCTTGAGGTGTACGGAAAAAAGAACGCCGTGTTCCGTATTCAACATCTCTCGCGCAAGAAATTTGCATAAAGCTTTTTTACTCATCATAGCCGCGTCAACGACCTCGCCTTCCTCTACGGAAACCCCGTCAGCCAGCACCGTCGTTCCCTTCTCATCAATAAATTCGATAATCAAGGTATCGTCGTGGCGCATGACTCGAGAACGTTCGCTCCCGTAGAAATCACCCGACTTCATATGGGCAACATGTGATTTGGAATCCGCGGACCAGACACCCATGGTGTGTGGATGCTCTTTGGCAAAGTTCTTAACAGCCTCAGCAGCCCTACGATCGGAATTACCTTCCCTCAAGACCGGATTGACGGCACTTCCCTTAATCTTGTCGTAGCGCGCCTTAATCTTCTCTTCTTCGACATCCCGCGGTTCTACCGGATACTCCGGTACGTCGTAGCCTTTTCCCTGGAGCTCATCGATCGCTTCGTGCATTTGCGGTATCGACGCGCTGATATTGGGAAGTTTGATGATGTTGGCATCGGGACGTTGGGTTAACTGTCCCAACTCTGCCAAATCATCATTGATACGTTGTTCAGCACGCAGGGAATCTGGAAACGCGGCAAGGATACGCCCCGCGAGAGAAATATCTCGCGTTTCAACATCAACTCCTGCCGCATCAGTAAACGCCTTGATGATCGGGAGCAAAGAAAATGTAGCGAGACGTGGCGCCTCGTCGGTTTGAGTGTAAATAATCTTGGGTAGTTCGCTCAACGCTACTTCCTGCCGTCAAAAATCCTACGAAGATGGAGTCACGGACGCCAATCCGGCAAACGGATGGGCCTACATCACTCTCGATCCAAGCAGGCACTAAGGCTACCACACGAATATCATCGTCAAGATCACGCTCCCGACTTTAAAGCTCCCAGCTTGATCTCCGATCACGATCATTTAGAGTCGATTCAACCCACCTCGAATGCTCGGCCCCTAGTTCTTTCTTCCAAAAAACCGCTTCTGTTTTAAGGAAATCCATGATGCACTCGCATGCTGCGAAGGCATCTGGACGATGTCCCGAACCAACCATCACCAAAACGATCTGATCACGTGATTCCAAACGACCCACTCGGTGGATAATAAGTACATCGAGCAAACTCCATTTCTTAACCGCATAATCCACAATTCTTTCGATACTGGTCTCCGTCATTCCAGGATAGTGTTCTAGTTGCAGTCCACGAACTTCGTGTTCTTCAAATCTTTCCCGAACTAGGCCCGCAAACGCAACGATCGCACCACCTTCGCCCCCCATACGCGCCCGACATTTCGACCACTCCCGTTCGATCGAAAAATCCTCTTCCTGAATACGCACTTCTATCATCTTACCCACCCGTGATCGGGGGTAGGAACGCGACCTCATCCCCGTCGTTCAACTCCGATTCAGCACCCAGAATCACTTGATTAACGGCGATTTTAGTCTGGTCTCCCTCAATGGCAGTGAGGGCATCAGGACTCAACATGTCTCTAAGCACACACATCACGCCGTCTAGGCCAGCGCCACGAGGGAGATCAATTTCAACCACTTCCGCACCGGTTAGTTCTCGGAGCGACGCAAAAAAACGGACGTCTATCCTCAAGATCGATTCCAAGTCCCGGACTTTCCACCCGACTTGGATCGAAGCATAAGATTCTCAATGCGAATTTCACGCTCAACCGCTTTGCACATGTCATAAACCGTTAATGACGCAACGCTGGCCGCGGTCAGCGCTTCCATCTCGACGCCGGTTTGACCAACTACTTTGCAAAGAGATAGGACCCGTAGTTTTCCGGGACCCGCACGCTCGAAATTAATGGAGACCTTGGTGATCGCAAGCGGATGGCATAACGGTATCAATTCGCTCGTTTTTTTTGCTCCTAGAATTCCCGCCACGCGAGCAACCGCAAGAACATCGCCTTTGGGTATGTCTCCGGCTAATAAAAGATCCAGCGTATCCGGATCCATACATATCGTAGCTTCAGCGGTAGCCGAACGTTCTGACTCTGGGTTATTGGAGACGTCGACCATCGTCGCACTTCCGTCCGCGTCGATGTGCGTCAGTTTAGCCATAGTGCGCCGGATTAAAGCCAACCCTCTCGTTATAAGCAACTGAGACAGTACAATGCGCCCCTGTCGTTATTGGAACAACTAATTTGACCAATCCGACGCGTAACGCGGTTGTCGTTGTCGGCCTATCCGGAGGAGTCGACTCTGCGGTGGCGGCCAAGCTCCTTCGCGACCAAGGCTATACGGTCAAGGGCCTGTTCATGAAGAACTGGGATGAAGACGATGGCACGGAGCTTTGTACGGCGATCCAAGACTTCGAGGACGCACAGCAGGTTGCCGAGACAATCGGCATCGAGTTACTAACAGCTAATTTTGCCGCTGAATATTGGGAGCGGGTTTTTGAGGAGTTTCTTGCGGAATATCAAAACGCGCGGACTCCTAACCCGGACATCCTCTGCAACCGGGAGATTAAATTCGACCTTTTCGTGCGATACGCACATCAAATCGGCGCGGACACAGTGGCAACGGGCCACTATGCCCGAGTGACGTCGCACCACGGTTCTTTCGAGCTTCACAAAGCAAGAGACCTTGATAAAGACCAAACTTACTTTTTACAAGGGGTTCCTAGGGATCGTCTCGCGCACGTGTTGTTTCCTTTATCCCACCTCTACAAGAAGGACGTCCGTCGTATAGCACGAAACGCGGGGTTCGCGGTTCACGAAAAAAAAGACAGTACGGGAATCTGTTTCATCGGAGAACGTCGGTTTACGGACTTTCTCAGCCGTTACATCAAAAGCGAACCAGGCCCGATCGTTGACAAACATGGAGAAGAGATCGGTCAACACGACGGACTCCCGTTTTTCACCCTTGGTCAGCGACAGGGACTCGGTATCGGTGGACGCCGAGGCGCGGACCAAGCACCTTGGTACGTTATGAACAAACTCCCTGAGACAAATACCCTTGTCGTAACACAACGGGAAGAGGATCTCATGACCCACAGCCTCCTCGCGACCAACGCCAATTGGCTCATCGATATGCCAGAATCCCACGCCAGTTGCACAGCAAAAACGCGCTATGGGCAACCCGATCAAAGATGCCGCTTCCGTATCAACGGAACGCAAGTCGAAGTCTCCTTCGACCTGGCGCAACGCGCCGTAACTCCCGGTCAATACATAGCCTTTTACGACAAAAGTCAGTGTATAGGCGGCGCGCAAATCGAATCGACTCTGGCAGGTACCGGCACATATGACTAAGATTCCCGCCTCTTCGATTGGTGTGCATCGCAAAATTACGAGGCCAGCGTCGTGCTGACACTTGAGTCACTGACGGCTATTTCACCTCTCGATGGCCGGTACCGCATGCGTACTGGCGAACTTTCGGATTTGGTCAGCGAGTTCGCGCTAATCCGGTTGAGAGTTGAAGTCGAGATCGAATGGTTCATTCATCTTGCGAACGAGCCAACCATCAAAGACATACCCAAACTTGATGCAACGACGGAGGAGCGATGCCGCGACGTATGGCGCCACTTCGATATTGATGATGCCCGGACCATTCAGGCAACCGAGCTAGAAATTAATCACGACGTCAAAGCAGTGGAATACTTCGTTAAGAACAAGTTACGAAATCTAGGTCTCGAACACTGCATCGAGTTTGTGCACTTCGCCTGTACTTCCGAAGATATCAACAACCTTGCTTACGGCTTAATGCTGAAGCGCAGCCGCCAAACGTGCTTGCTTCCCGCTATGGAAGATGTGATGCAAGCCATCGCAACCCTGGCCCAAGAATTTGCAGAGATCCCAATGCTGTCTCGAACACACGGTCAGCCTGCGTCACCCACCACCGTCGGCAAGGAGATGGCAAACTTTATTGCCCGACTTGAAAATCGCCTCAGGGACATCGAGAACTGCCCGATTTACGGCAAAATGAACGGCGCCGTGGGAAACTATAACGCACATCTCATCGCCTATCCCGACGTCAACTGGACCAGTTTGAGCGAGAATTTCGTGTCTTCGCTGGGGCTCGCGTTCAACCCGATAACCGCCCAAATTGAGCCCCATGATTACATGGGTAAGCTTTTCCGAGAACTTCAGGCCCTGAATCAGGTACTGCTGGACTTCAACCGAGACATGTGGAGCTATATATCGATTGGTTACTTTAAGCAGCGACTCATTGAAAACGAAGTGGGCAGCTCGACCATGCCGCACAAAGTTAATCCAATTGACTTCGAAAATGCTGAAGGTCAATTAGGACTTGCAGGAGCGATTTTCAACCATCTCGCGGGAAAACTGACCGTATCTCGGTGGCAGCGCGATCTGTCCGATTCGACTGCCCTACGCAGCGTCGGAACAGCTTTCGGGCACTGCATAGTGGCTTACCTCAGTACCCTCCGCGGTATCCAAAAGCTCGATCTGGACCGAGACGTCATCGCAAACGATCTAAAAGCATCCTGGGAAGTTCTTACTGAGGCTATACAAACAACCATGCGTAAACACGGGATTAACGAGTCCTACGAGCAGCTAAAACGATGGACGCGTGGCCGCCATTTCGACGAGACCGTGTACCGCGACATATTGGGCCAACTTGAATTACCGGCCGAAGCATTGGCAGAGCTCGAAGCACTGACGCCAGAGACATACACCGGCCTCGCATCAAGCCTCGCCCATGAGACGGCGTCGAGAGTAATTAGCAGGAAAACCGCAATAAATTCGGACGAAGATTGAGCATACGTGTCTACGAAGTCAGTTGGGAAAGCCATCAAACTGAACTACGGCAGGTAAGGAACACGGTATTCATCGAGGAACAGAAGGTCTCTCGGGACCTTGAGTGGGACGGCATGGATGAAACCAGCGTTCATTTCGTTGCAAAAACAACCGATAACCAAGCAATCGGAACCGCTCGCCTCATGCAATCAGGACAGATCGGTCGCATGGCGGTATTGATCCCATACCGCAGCCATGGGATTGGCCGGCAACTATTGGATCTCGCGATCCGTAGTGCGGGTCAACGAGGAATTGAAAAGGTATTTCTCCACGCACAATCTCATGCGTTGGGGTTTTACCTAAAAGCGGGCTTTGTTGAGGACGGGCCTGAATTCGAAGAAGCCGGAATTCCGCATCGTTCAATGACGCGTTTTACCGAAAGCAGGTGAAGAGACAGGAGAGGAATTGCCTCGCCAGCTACCACGAGATAATTGAGTGAATCAACCTCGCATTGAACCTCTCAGCCAACCCGTTCGGAATTACGATTCTCGTAATGCGAAAGTTCTCGAATAACCGCTAATTCGAAACGACAAAGAGGTCCATGAACTCGTTGACCGGGGTCGACTCAAGCGCGTCTTGATTCATACAGAGCGTTTCGATTTCTGAAGCTTGTTGCTTCGGAAAACGTACACTGAGATTGCGGCGAAATTTGTCCTCGAGCAAAGGAATACCCTCCTTTCGACGGCGTCGATGCCCTATCGGGTATTCAACAGTCGTTTTTTCAGTTGCCGTGCCGTCAAGAAAAAAGACTTGAACTGCGTTCGCGATCGAACGCTTCTGTGGTTCGTGGTATTCGTGACTAAACCGCTGGTCTTCCTCTACCACCATCGCCTCCCTTAAACGATCGATTCGCGGATCGACGGCGATCCCATCCTCATAATCCTCCGCTACCAAATCGCCCTTAAGAAGGCCGATTGCCGTCATATATTGTAAACAGTGATCGCGGTCCGCGGGATTGTTCAGCGTCCCCGTTTTACTAATGATCCTGATAGCGGATTCGTGAGTTGTGAGCACGACCTTGCCGATTTCGTGAAGTCTCGGTAATACCTCTGGATGTAGGGCAACTGCCGCTTCGATCGCCGTCTGTGCATGAAACTCGGCCGGGTAAGAGATTTTGAAAAGGATATTCTCCATCACGTACGTGCCGTAGGGCCGCTGAAACTGAAAAGGTTTGCCCTGAAATGAAACGTCGTAAAAACCCCACGTTGCAGCACTCAGAGCGCTCGGGTAACCAATCTCGCCTTTGAGGACCAGCATGGCTAAACGTACCGCCCGACTAGTCGCGTCTCCAGCAGCCCAAGATTTACGGGGACCCACGTTAGGGGCATGCCGATACGTCCGTAAGCTAGAGCCGTCAATAAAAGCGTGTGAAAGCGCGTCGACGACTTGATCGCGGGTACCGCCTAGCATCGCGGTAACCACAGCCGTCGAAGCAACCCGAACGAGGAGGACGTGGTCAAGACCCACGCGGTTGAAACTATTTTCGAGCGCAAGACAACCTTGGATCTCATGCGCTTTAACCATCGAATCGATGACGTCTTTCATTAACATTGGCGCATCACCCGTAGCCACCGCATTTCGACTCACATAATCCGCAACCGAAAGAATCGCACCGAGATTGTCCGAAGGGTGTCCCCATTCCGCAGCCAACCAGGTGTCATTAAAGTCTAGCCAGCGGACCATACAGCCGATATCCCAGGCCGCCTTAACTGGATCGAGCTCAAACGACGTCCCGGGAACCCTTGCACCGTCTCGTACTTCTGCGTTCGGAACGATAGGCCCTAAATGTTTTACGCACTCAGGAAACGTCTGCGCTAAGAACCCACATCCAAGGCTATCAATCAGACAGTTTCGCGCGGTTTCGCGAGCCTCAACGCTGTCGATTACGTAATCCTTTACATAATCTGCAATTTCAACCAACTCCTTGTCGGGATTGGGTCTGACGTTGACTTCAGAAGTCGCATCCATACAACAACACCCTTTAACGATTACTTATCGGCTCTAGCATCCTTGGTTCGGGACCGACGTAATCGGCGCTGGGCCGGATGATTCGATTATTTGAACGCTGTTCCATAACGTGAGCAGCCCAACCCGAAAGCCGCGAACAGACGAAAATTGGGGTAAATAGTTTTGTCGGGATGCCCATGAAATGGTAAGCCGATGCGTGAAAAAAATCGGCGTTGGCAAAGAGCTCTTTTTCGTCCCACATTACCTTCTCCACAGCACATGAAACGGGGTAATAGCGACGGTCTCCTACCATATCCGCAAGCTTCTCCGCCCAAGTCTTAATCACCGTATTTCTTGGATCAGACGTTCGATAGATGGCGTGTCCAAAACCCATAATCACTTCTCTACGATCAAGCATTTCCCGGACGCCCTTTTCCGCCTGTTCTGGCGTTTCGTACCGGTCGATCAACGCCATAGCCGCTTCGTTTGCCCCCCCGTGTAGCGGGCCGCGTAGCGAACCTATGGCACCCGTAACACAGGAGTACATGTCTGATAGCGTGGACGCACAAACTCGGCCTGTGAACGTGGATGCATTAAATTCGTGCTCCGCATACAAAATCAATGACACGTCCATGACACGACAAAAAGTTTCATTTGACGCATCCCCCAATAGGGTTTCGAGAAAATGCGCGGCAATCGAATCTGCATCGGTTTCCACGTCAATTCGCACGCCATCGTGGCTAAATCGGTACCAATAGTTGATGATCGACGGCAGCGCGCCCAACAGCCGGTCCGCTACTTCCTGTTGTTGACCAAAGTCGATCTCGGGTTCGAGATTGCCCAGCATTGAACAGCCCGTGCGCATCACGTCCATGGGATGGGTATTTGACGGAATCCTCTCGAGGACGTCCTTTAATGCCTCAGGCAATCCACGAAGCGCTTTCAGTTTTTTCCGGTAGGCATCAAGCGTCTTTTGATCCGGCAACACACCATAAAGAATCAAATAAGCGACCTCTTCGAATGTCGCGTGCTCAGCGAGTTCTGAGATGTCGTAACCCCGATAGGTCAGTCCGGTGCCTGTCTTTCCGACGGTACAAAGCGCCGTCTCGCCAGCCGACTGACCCCGCAAACCGGCACCGCCAAGTTTCTTATCCGCCATCGTCGACATCCTCCCAAAATAACTTGTCGAGCTTCTGCTCGAACGTGTGATAGCCAAGGAATTCGTAAAGCTCATCTCGAGTTTGCATGGCTTGTACTATGTCTCTTTGAGTCCCTTTGGCCCTTATTTCCTTATAAACGTTCAATGCCGCGAGGCTCATCGCGCGAAACGCAGACAAAGGGTACAACACCATGTGTACCCCAACTTGACGAAGCTCATCGACACTATATAGCGGCGTAGCACCAAATTCTGTGAGGTTTGCGAGTACAGGGACGTCTACGCCGTCCACGATTTTTCCATACATGGAAATTTTCGTCATTGCTTCCGCAAAGATCGCATCCGCACCCGCCTCCACGTACTGCTGGGTCCGATCCAATGCCGCGGTAAAACCATCGACGGCAAGCGCGTCAGTACGTGCCATCAAAACGAATGACGGATCTTTTTTCGCATCAACCGCCGCTTTGATTCTGTCGCACATCTCGTCAGCCGAGACAATCGCTTTATTGGGTCTGTGGCCACAACGCTTCTGCGCTACCTGGTCTTCAATGTGAACGCTCCCTACCCCCGCCTTCTCCATTTCCCGTATCGTCCGGGCAATATTGAAAGCTCCGCCCCAACCCGTATCAATATCGACAAGCAAAGGGGTCTCGGTCACAGCCGTAATGCGTAAAGCATCTGTGATCACATCCTGCATCGAGGTAATCCCCAAATCGGGTAAACCATACGACGCAGCTGCCACGCCTCCACCAGAAAGGTATAGACACCGGAAACCGACTTGGTCAGCCATCAGAGCTGCATAGGCATTGATCGCCCCTACAATCTGCAATGGCTGCTCCTTCGTCAGTGCCTCCCGAAATCTAGTACCTGCAGTTGACACAACTAAGTTCTCCTCAGTCACTGAATTCGCTAAGCCCCTCTTTCAAGCCATCATAATCGGACACAGTCTCTATCATTGGAAAACGAGCCGATATCGAGGTCGGTGCATTGAAGAAAATGCCTTTATCTGCCTGTTGGAGCATACCAATGTCGTTAAACGAATCACCGGCAGCCACTACTCGAAAATTTAGAGATTGGAGCGAACGAACGGCCTGTGTTTTCGGGTCGTCCTGACGTAATTGGTACCCAACGATCCGGTCATCAACGATGGTCATTCGATTACACAGGAGAAACGGATTACCCAATTTCGACATCAAGGGCAAAGCAAACTCATAAAACGTATCAGAAAGAATCGCCAACTGAAAACGAATACGCATTTCTTCCAAAAAGGCAGCAGCACCAGAGAACGGATCGATTCGCTCGATAGCGTCGCATATGGCGCTGTAGCTAACATCATGACGTTCCAACACTGCCAATCGATGGGTCATTAATTCATCGTAATCAACAACGTCTCGTGTGGTGACCTCTAGCTCCCGAATCCCGGTAATATCGGCGATTACTTCCCATATCTCCGGAACGAGGACGCCTTCTAAGTCAAGACAAAGTACGTTCAATGCGCGCTCTCCAAGGGGCGCGTATCTTACGGGAGCACCCCGCTCAAGCCTAGTGTGCAAGCTCGCTCAGCATGCCGCGATACCGTACGAGTTGTATGCATATAAGGAAGAATTATTTCTTCCCTTTGACGGCTACTGGTAAATTTCCGCCCTGAGAGTCGCCTTCCTAACCTGCGAGAGAAAGAATAATGGTTTCGGGCAGTCCGCAATTCAGAAAAGACGTTTCGGCGGTTTCGCCCATGGACGTGCTAGCAGACGCCTTTAGCCGCTTCGAAGCCGGCCAGATTTCGATTTCCTTTAGCGGCGCCGAAGACGTCGTTCTGATTGAAATGGCCTTTCAATTGCTTGGGAACGACGTCCGGGTCTTTAGTCTGGACACCGGACGACTCCATCCAGAAACCTATCGCTACATCAACGAAGTTCGGAATCATTACGGTATTTCGATCGATATGTTGTCTCCAGACCCAGCCAACCTAGAACAACTTGTGCGCGAAAAAGGTCTCTTTAGTTTTTATCAAGATGGGCATCAGGAGTGTTGCTCCATCCGAAAAATACAGCCGTTAAAAAGACATCTAAGCCATCTCGATGCATGGATAACAGGACAACGCCGCGATCAAAGCGTCACGAGATCCGAACTTCCAAAGGAGCAGCAAGACAGCGCCTTCTCGACGCCGGATCACCCAATTACAAAATTCAATCCGTTAACGGGATGGACCTCGGCCGATGTTTGGCGCTACGTCCAAAAGCACAGCGTCCCCTACAACCCTTTGCATGACCGTGGCTATGCATCAATCGGTTGCGAACCTTGTACGCGATCTGTAACACGGTATCAGCACGAACGAGACGGGCGTTGGTGGTGGGAAGACCAGGAAGACAAAGAATGCGGTCTGCACGCGCAGAACGCGGACGTCCAACCCATACGCGTTATAGACAAATACACACGGGGTTGACGGTGAGTTCGCTATTCATCAGAACGGACCACAACGAAACTTTTTGATCCCCGAAACCTACGAACACGAGGGTTATTTTCGTAAAAAAATACTGGCGGACGGTACTCTGTGTCCTAAATGCGCCGGTGTGGAACCCAACCTATGAGTTCACGGTCTCCTAGATCGGTGCGACGAGGCCGTGATTGCCGATGAACTCGACATCGAACTCGCCCCCTTCTTTGTCTTGGAAAAGGAAGGCGTCGTCCAGGCTCACACCGTCTACCTCAGATTCCTGCGAGAAGTACTGGCTAAGTCATAAACAAAGAAAATCAATAGGAAGCAGAAGAACTCTTGCGTGCCAACCTAGATGTCGACCTAATCTGACAGAACTGCCAATTACTTCACCGGAAGCGCAATATGGCGAAACAGTTCGTCTCGCTCGTGCCGACTGCTCGTTGCAACGGCATCGCGTACCAGATCTGGGGAAAGATGGGGCGCAAACCGTCCAATAAAATCAAGCATAAAATTCCGCAAGAACGTGCCTTTACGGCATACAATTTGTGTGACGCTGCTAGCAAAGAGGTGGCTTGCGTCCCGCGCGACTAGATCCGTATCAGCCTCTGGGTCGAATGCCATCGACGCGATGATTCCGATACCAAGTCCGAGACGTACGTATGTTTTGATCACGTCGGTATCGGTTGCAGTGAAAACCACGTTAGGTACGTGACCGCCCGCCTCAAAGGCACCGTCGAGCGTGGATTTGCCAGTAAAACCGAAGACATAAGTCACCAGTGGCTGCGCCGCGACATCGTCTAGCGTCAAATCTTCTTTCTCCGCCAAATGATGCCCCTTGGGAATCACAATTGAGCGGTTCCATTTGTAACACGGCATCATCACAAGATCGGCGAAATGCTCCATACCTTCGGTGGCAATTGCAAAATCGACGTCGCCACTTGCGGCCAAATCCGCTATTTGATCTGGGGAGCCTTGGTTCATTTGGAGAACAACGTCCGGATACGCCTCTCTAAAAGACCGTACGACATCCGGCAAAGCGTATCGCGCTTGCGTATGGGTGGTCGCTATCGAAAGGCTTCCTTGACGTTCATCACTGAAGTCCTTCGCCAGGCGCTTAACATTATCGACGCGCTGGAGAATTTCTCCAGCCACCGCAACGATTTTTTCTCCTGCCGGGGTGATTCGACTTAAGTGCTTACCGCTTCGTTCGAAGACCTCGACACCTAATTCATCCTCGAGAAGACGAATCTGTTTACTGATGCCGGGCTGCGATGTGTAAAGGGCTTGGGCAGTAGCTGAGACATTCAGATCATGGTGCGCAACTTCCCATATGTATCGAAATTGCTGCAGTTTCACGATCACCACCTTTATAACCATAACGAACGGATATAATCATCTTTATTTCATATAGAAATATCAAGCGGTTTCATTAGATACGCCGTGCGGTACATGACCTGAAGCCACGGCCGTCCGTGCGAGCTCACAATTGTCCGCCTGGTCATCGAAAAATACATCGGCACCAAATGCCCTAAGGAACTCAGTTTTTTCGCGACCACCTAGAAATAGACTTTCATCCAACCGCACGTCCCACGCCCGCAACGTTTTGATTACGCGCTCATGCGCAGGTGCGGCCCGGGCTGTGACGAGCGCCGTTCGAATTGGACAGGATACTTCGTCAAACTCACGCTGAAGCCGATGAAGACCCTTAAGGAACGGTTTAAAGGGTCCTCCTGCTAAAGGTTCATCAGCGGCTAATGCTTCGCTATCCGAAAATGCGTCGAGTCCATCATCCTGATAAATGCGTTCGGCCTCGTCCGAAAACAACACTGCGTCCCCATCAAACGCTATTCGAAGATCGTCGTGGCCGTTGGTCGGCGAAATGCCCCCGATAAGCGTAGCGGCGGCGAGATGGTTATCTATCGCATCACGAACATCCTGCGAATGCGTCGACAAGAACAGATCACAATTGAATGCACGCACATATCGGTAGGGACTGAACCCGCCGCTAAAAGCGGCACGGGTGATCTCTAACGCGTGGGACCGAATCGAATTGAATATCCGGAGGCCCGTATCCGCCGAATTACGGGAAAGAAGGATTACCTCGACACGAGGTAAATCAAGTAAGTCATTGATACCTAACAGTTTTTTAACGAATTGATAGGCATCGCCCGGGTCTAAAACCTCATCCTCACGTTCGATTTGGTAGCGGCGATATGCTTCCAAGCCATGCTCTTCGAACACCATATTACTTTCGCCCAAGTCGAAAAGTGCGCTAGACGATATGGCTACTGTTAGAAACGATTCAGGCATCTAAATCGGGAATCAAACCGCTTTTGAGACGATCGATCATATCTTTCAACTTTAGTTTGCGCTTCTTGAGCCTTTGGATTCTCATAGAGTTTGGATGATGGGTATCGATAAGGTAGTGGATTACCTCATCGAGATCGCGATGCTCTGACTTAAGTTCTTCTAGCCAACGATTTATCTCGTCTTCATCCACGGCCAGCGATACGACAAAACCCTTCATAAGTTACGTGTCATCATAGACGACTAACAGAAATCACTCGACACTTGTATTGTCCGGTCTCGAAATCAATGCCAAAACCGCCCTCAATCAAGACGTCCGTCCATAACTTTCTTCGCAAGGCTCAAGACCAAGCGATGACGAACGCAACGTCGGTACGATTAATCTTTGCAATGGATGCGACCGCGAGTCGTGAGCCGACCTGGGACTTAGCCACCAGCTTACACGCCGAACTTTTCAACATTGCGAGTGCGACTCGTCTTAACGTTCAGTTGGTCTATTACCGAGGTTTAGATGACTTTTTCGTGTCCGGCTGGAACAAAGAGCCACGCACCCTCCAACAGGAAATGCAGAACGTTCGTTGTCGCGGCGGCCGCACACAAATCCTCAGAGTCCTGCAGCATGCCCGCCGGCAGATTTCAAGCGAAAAGATAGAAGCCGTCGTGTTCGTCGGCGACTGCTGCGAGGAGTCACCCCCCGAACTTTATGCGTGTGCTGGAGAGCTTGGTCTTTTCCAATTGCCAGTATTCGTCTTTCAAGAAGGCCATGATCCTCACGCTAAACAAGTATTCCAACAGATCGCCAGACGCTCTCGCGGCGCGTACGCTCGTTTTGTTCCAGGATCTGCAAAGGAACTGGCTGCCCTATTAGGCGCCGTGGTCGCTTACGCGACCCAAGGAAAAAAGGCAGTTTCCCAGCTTGCCAGCGCAGAAGCCCGCCATCTACTGAAACAATTACCTCCATGACTCTATTATTGATCGCGGCTCTTCTCGCGACGGTCGCATTCGTGTTTCTGATGCGGGCGTTATGGGCTCGAAGACAGCCAAAAAATTTGTCAACCACGATTCTTGCATTGGCCGTCACGCTCCTGGTTGCATTAGCTATCCTCGCGGCGAGTGGCAGGATGCACTGGGTCGCGGCCACCGGTGCCGCGGTCCTTCCGTTTCTTCGTCGGGGCTTCTCACTTCTGCGCTTTCTCCCCTACCTCTCACGTCTGATGTCAATGCGGTCAACGGCGCACGCTGATTCCCCTTCATCCGCTTCGCAACAAACCGAAACAAGTACCGGGGAGCTTCGGATGCGTCTGAACCACGAATCCGGCGATATATACGGCGAGGTACTCGCGGGACGCTACAAAGGACGCGCACTCGCGGACCTATCTGCAACCGAAATTAAAGAACTCTACAACGCTCTCAAGGAAACCGAGTCAAGGCGGCTTTTGGAGGCTTATGCTGATCGGTACCATCCGAAGATACTGGATCCTAACGCGTCGGGTTCGAACGCTTTCTCGACAGAAATGACACGAGAAAGAGCGCTCAAAGTCCTTGGACTGCCCACAAGCGCGACAAAGGACGAAATTGTGGCAGCCCATCGACGCCTCATCCAACGCATGCACCCGGATCGCGGCGGATCAAGCTTTCTTGCCGCCGAACTCAATGCAGCAAAGAAATTCTTGGTGGAGCAATAACCACGACGCCGTACTGATACGCTTGGCCAAATCTATCGCAACATTCCTGCACCGTTGTTGTTCCCCACGGCCGCCCGCGATGATGTCCGTGTAGAATTCTTCTTGTGCGCGAACCACTGATTCCTCTCAACCGGGAACTTCTTTCCGCCCTGAGCGATGGCCAAGTTGTTACCGCGAACGAGCGCCAAATGCGTGAACTCAAGTACGCGTTCGACCATCACCACATGCGACTCGGGTTACTGACCTGGCCAGCCGCTAGAGTTATGTCGCTAAGCCATTGGCTTCAGGAAAACTACGACTCACTGCATCGAGAAGACGGGACAGTTACACCCTCGATGGTTCTTTCGCCGCAAGCGCTATTACTGGCGGCGCAGTTAACTGCGCCGAAAAGCGACATCGAAACCCACACATCCCTTTTCCTTGACGCCTGGCAACAATATTGGCTTTGGCAGATTGAACCCGCTGACCTAGACGCCACCGACAACGGTAGACTCTTCCACCATTGGATCAACAATCTGTCCGTATTCCTGGAGCAACGACAAGCCGTCTCCGAGGTCCAGTTATACAAGTTACTTGAAGAAGCCGCGCTAGCAGGGCGTTTTGTACCAGCAACCGTGCATTCATTCGGACTGGATGAGAGAGCGCCCGCGCAGGAAACATTCTTTAATGTCTTGAACGAATCGGGATTCGATGTATACCACCACGCCAACGCGAAAGATGGGGATGGCAAATCCACACTGACAAGCTTCGAAACCTCAAGACAGGAGCGTGCTGCTTTCGCCGTGTGGTCGAGGGAAATTCTCTCCGCTCAACCCAACGCACGTATCGGCATTGTCACCTCGGACTTGACGCACGAATATACGGCAATCCGCCGTCAGTTCGAAGGCGTATTCCCAGACGCTGGCGTGTTGGCTCAAATCGTAAACATCGGAAGCGGTATTCGTTTAAGCGACGAACCTGTGTGTCGTGACGCTCTCGATTTGCTCCGATGGACAATTCAACCCTTGAATTTCCTGCTCATCGATCAACTCCGACGCTCGGCGTACTTGCCCTCAATCAACGCCAATGAGGGACTACCCACATGGCTCCCGCACCGGCTCGATCTCGCGGACTTTGCTAGCCGGGTAAAATCCCTGTGGGGCAAACGTATATACGCCTTACTTAACACGCCCTCAAGGAGTTCACCGCGGACATGGGCTACGAAAGTGCGCGCCGTCCTGGACATCGCAGGATGGCCCGGGGACGCCCCAAATTCGAACGATTTTCAAGCGTCGCAAGCGCTATCGGAGATCCTCGACACGCTAACGTCAAGCACACACTTTGGGGACATGACGTGGTCGGAGGCCGTGAGAACTACCTGTTTCCTTGCTAACCATCGGCGTTTTGCGGTGCAGTCGTCACCTGCGCATATCCAAGTATTAACCCGGGAAGAAATAGAAGAACTCAGGTTTGATGCGCTCTGGGTTGCAAATGTCAGCGACACGAGCTGGCCCGGGCCGATACGTCCGAATCCTTTTATCCCAATCTCGACACAACGCAAGGCCGGAATACCCGCGGCGTCGCACTCTGAGTGGCTTAGCAGAGCCAAAAAACGAACTTCTTCGTGGCTATCGACGGCACCAGAGATTGTGTTTAGCTATGCCCGAGCTGATGGCGATTCCCTCTCTGCTCCGAGTCGGTTGCTGCCAGATCCAACCGAGTCTACTTTAAGCCAGATCCTACAAACGCCAACATATGCTGCCCACGGACATATCTGGGCCCAACGCAGGCCCAGCGGGGCAATCGAAGTACTGCAAGATGAACAAGGGTCAACCGTTCCAGCCGATCGGCTAATCTACGGCGGCAGTGCGGTGTTGCGTGACCAATCTGTTTGCCCTTTCAAAGGCTGGGCCCAGCATCGACTCGAGCTGCCCGACCAACGAATTCCGCACCGGTTCCCGGACGCTTTAGATCGTGGCTCCGTGATACACGATGTTTTACATGCGGTTCTCGACTCCTGCGCGGAACAGGCAGACGTTGTCAAAATCGAGGCGGTCACGCTTCACGAAATTATTGATCGCGCGTTGACGAAATTTAGGCTAAATCTTTCGAAGTTCGTACTCGAGCATGAACATCAACGCATCCACAAAATTCTCACGCACTGGTTAGATTTTGAAAGAACACGACCGCCCTACCAAGTCGTAGCCGTTGAAAGTGATAAAAGTGTTCAGATTGGTCAGTTGCAACTTGATCTTCGTCTCGATCGAATCGACCAACTGGAAGACGGTAGTCAACTCATTATCGACTACAAGACCGGCAGTGCAACCACGGTGGGCTGGCGTCTACCGCGTCTTTCAGATCCACAACTCCCGTTGTACGCATCGACTGTTGAGAATGCCACCGGTATCGCGCTGATGCAGTTATCGGAAGAAGGCACGACCTTAATGGGTGTTGGTGAGCACGATATCCAAGGTCTATCGAATAGTCGGGTTTTTGGTTTTGAAACGTTTAAGGACTTGTCCAACGCATGGAATAGTTGCCTTCAAGATACCGCGAAATCATTCGTCAAGGGGTATGCCGCCGTCGATCCAATTGATAAAACAATTTGTCGTTATTGCCACCTCCAGGGCCTCTGTCGAGTATTCGATGTCGAAGATTAGTCCATGTAACGATGACGACGCACGGTCCCTCGCCATCGATCCGCAACGCTCGGTCATTGTTCAAGCCCCGGCCGGCTCAGGTAAGACCACCCTGCTCGTACATCGTTACTTAGAACTGCTGGGGCGGGTCGAAGAACCCGAACACGTTCTTGCTATCACATTTACGCGTAAAGCCGCCGCTGAGATGCGACAACGTGTACTTGAACAACTACGACTTAAGACGGATGTCGCCAGGCGTGCAAACGTACGAGCGTCGGAACGCGACTGGCATCTGCTCGACAATCCACAACGCTTGCGAATCCAGACGATCGATAGCTATGCCCTGTCCATTCTTCAACAGCAACCCTTCTCTTCCCGCTTCGGACTCGAATTTCGATTCGTCGAGGACGCGCGATGGCTCTACACCGAAGCGGCCGATCGGTTACTCGAAAAAACGGCCGATAAAGACCCTCTAAGCGCGGATATTAGTCGCTTTGTTGCACTGCTGGGGAACGACTTCGACCTCGCGAGAAATCTAATCGCTGACATGCTGAGTCGTAGAGATCAGTGGCTCGATCCCGTGTCCAACGTAGCTCGCGATACGACTACCAGCCATCCTGAGCAATTTGTTCAACTCATCGAGTCGGCAATTAAAAGCATCACGGATAGAACCACGAACACACTTTCCAATTCCATTCCGCAACAGTTATTGAAGGAGATGAACGAGCTATGCGCATTTTCCGCACGGAACCTCGAGCAACCGTTTTCACACCTCTCAGATTTCCACGACTGGCGTTTTTTTTCACGTATAGCAACGACGCAAAACGGTTCGTTTCGTCAACGTTTGACCGTACGAGAGGGCTTTCCATCCAAAGCACAATCCGAGAAAGCGCGGGTCAGGGACGTAATAGGATCGCTAGCAAGCCTGGGTCTCATGAAGCCCATCGCCAACCTTCAACACATGCCGGACGAAAAAATCCCTCAAGAAGAGCGCGAGAAACTGGTCATTTTTTCGATCGTGCTTACCCTCGCTGCCGTCGAACTTATCGAAGTATTCCGACTTCACCAGCTCGTCGACTTCTCGGAATTAACTATTTCTGCGCGTAACGCGCTGTCTCGCGACGAGATGCCGACCGATTTAGCGCTGATGCTCGACTATCGAACTTTCCACATCCTCGTCGACGAGTTCCAAGACACCTCTCTAGCACAATACAAATTGCTCACGAGTCTCGTACAAGGTTGGCAACCCGGTGATGGGAATACCTTTTTTGCCGTCGGAGATCCAATGCAATCGATCTATCGTTTCCGTGATGCCGACTTAAATCTTTATCAGACAACGTTTAATCAGGGTTTGCCTTCGATCCCCTTAGACGCAGTACAACTTACGAGCAACTTTCGTTCTGCGGCATCGCTGGTAGCATGGACAAACGACATATTCAGTACGCTTTTCGAGGCTCCTGAAGACGCACTCACGGGGGCTGTACAATTTAACCCTGCCGTTGCCACACGAGAAGAATCGGGGCACATACACGCGTTCGTTGCCAACGATACAGAAAGCGAAGCCAAGAACATCGTGGAACGCATTGGCACGATACGTTCAGAGCACCCAAACGACACCATCGCTATCCTGGTCCGCAGCCGCAATGTACTCGCGCCAATCATCGAGGCGCTACAAGAAGCTAAGCTTCAGTGGCGCGGCATCGACCTTGAACCATTAGCAAATGTACCCGTCGTCCGTGACCTCTACGCCATCACACTAGCGTTAATGGATGAGCGTAATCGACTTGCCTGGCTATCGATTTTCCGCTCGCCTTTAGTCGGAATCAGGTTGTGCGATCTCGAGATTGTCGCCCACTCCCGGACCGCCGCTGATATGCTGACGGTGACAGGGGTAAGCGCCGATGCACGTGGGCGACTGGACCGAGTTGTACGAGCACAGAAAATCGCGCGTGCTGGTCGCTCGATCCGCTCCGTCGTCGAACGTTTTTGGCTTGCCATGGGCGGCGCTGACGCCTATGCCGACTCAGACCGTGCAACCGCGATGTTCGATTCTGCCGATCGCTACTTGGAGATCCTCGAAAACCAACCCACCAACCGAATTTTTGCTGACCAATTGTTCGCGCAAATTCAGCGATTATTTGCGTCGACATCCATTGACACAGTGGACGTCGAGATAATGACCATCCACCGTGCCAAGGGCCTGGAATTTAACCACGTCATTGTTCCCGGGCTTGCAAGAGGTACCCAATCCAACATCCGGCCAATGCTGCTTTGGCGGCCCGAAGCTGATGCGTTACTGGTCGCAACGCGCGACAATTCCAGAACAAATTCGCTATACAACTGGTTGCGCTACGAAGAGGCCGAGAAGGATTCACAGGAACTAAAACGCCTTCTATACGTCGCGGCTACTCGGGCGAAAGACTCGTTATCGCTATACGGTTGCCAAACTGAGGATTCCAATCCACCCCGTGGCTCATTCATGGCCTTACTGCAGCCCTTGATTTCTTTCCAATCGGTTGACAGTACTTCCGAGCGACCAACAAAAACATCTTTCGCGTCTCGACCGCCTTTGAAACGCCTGAAATCCGAATACGTCTGGCAAGAACCGTTTCTGCCCCCAATACAGCCGTCTTCTTTCCAGACTTTGCCATCATTAAACATCACTGATGCCATCGCTGATCGAAAGGAAGTCGTACTCGGCAATGTCGTACACCACGAGCTTCGGTTGCTTGCCCGTTCGAACGAAGGTGCGCTCGTCAATCTTGGTCTTTGGTACGAAAAATTGATCGGTCAAGGACTAGATGAACGTGAAGTAGTTTGGATCCTAGAACACGCGCGTAAACAACTCGACTCGGTTCTAGCAGACGACACCGGCGCATGGATGTTGAATGCTAGCCATAAGGAGAGCCATACGGAGTGGATGTTGACCACTTATCAAGACTCTCAATTTAAGAACGTTGTGATCGACCGATCGTTCGTAGACGCTAGCGGTGATCGATGGTTGATCGACTACAAAGCTGCTGTACCCGACAAGCCAACCGCCTTCTTC
>JAYGFA010000028.1:0-27141 GCA_046582115.1 Pseudomonadales bacterium
AGCAATGGCTTCGTTAGCCTTCAGAGCTTGCGGATCGAAAACCGGTACGAGCAAGGAATCAATCGATTCTGCAGGTACCTTTAATAACGCGGTGCGGTCATCCATTAGGCCGTCTTGATACATTTCCACCGCAATGCGAACAGCCGCTTGGCCGGTGCGCTTTCCGTTTCGTGTTTGCAACAGATACAAATTGCCACTTTCAATCGTGAACTCAAAATCTTGCATATCGCCAAAATGTTGTTCGAGCCTGTCCCGAGTACGCAGCAATTCTTCGAAACTCTCAGGCATCTCGGTAACCATCTCCGCGATACTCTTGGGGGTGCGTACCCCAGCAACCACATCTTCTCCCTGTGCGTCGAGTAGATACTCTCCATAAAGCACGTTCTCGCCCGTCGCCGGGTCGCGGGTAAACGCTACCCCAGTTGCGCTGTTCTCCCCCAAGTTTCCAAACACCATGCTCTGAACATTGACCGCCGTACCCCACGACGCAGGTATCCCGTAACGCTGTCGATACAAAATGGCTCGATCATTGCGCCATGAGCCAAAAACAGCACCGATGGCTCCCCAGAGTTGAACTACAGCATTCTGCGGAAATGGTGCGCGAGTGCGGTCCAGTATGAGTTTCTTGTAGCGTTCAGTCAGTTGAACAAAGTCCATGTTGCCGCCTTGAGCGGCCTCGGATCGATAAATTAAATCAAAGGGCTCTTCTTCGGATTCTCCACCGGCACGGACGCCGAGAACCACGTCGCCATACATATGGATGAATCGGCGATAACAATCGAAAGCGAAGGAACGACTTCCGGTTGCCGTCGCCAAACCCTCGACGGTTTCGTCGTTGAGCCCAAGGTTCAAGATGGTGTCCATCATCCCTGGCATGGACTCCCGCGCCCCAGATCGAATCGAAATTAGGAGCGGGTTAGTCGGATCACCGAGGTGCTTACCAATTTGCTTTTCCAGTTCTTCAAGCGCGGTAGATACCTGGCCGCGCAAGGTATCTGGGTATCTTCCCGCATGATCGTAGAAGTAATTACAAACCTCCGTGCCGAGGGTAAATCCAGGAGGAACCGGTAGCCCAATCTTAGCCATTTCGGCGAGATTCGCGCCTTTCCCGCCTAGAAGCTCGCGCATCTTCGCACCACCATCTGTCCGAACACCAAACGCGAACACGTATGGATGGTTCTCGCTGGCGACCGGTCCCCGCATTGTCCCCTATTCACTTCCCGTTTCTTCTTCCCCTCCAGAGATTATCACGCTGTCGCATGACACCAAACGAATAGTGTATATCTCAGTCTCGTTGAAACAGCTATGTCAGAAGAAATCGGCGCTACCGAGGAGCTGCTGCGTGACCCCACTGGGTATGTGGACGTGTGGTTAATGCGCTCGGCGAGCACCGAAGCGACGTTGAGATCATACGGACCTTGGTCATCGTGTGAAGGCGGGTGCGTGGCTGCCGAGCGATACGGGTGGCTGCTGCCAGAACACATCGGTGTTTGAGAGCTCCACCGCGGATCGCAGGTGGTGCATGGCGCCCCATTCAGTCTGCGCTACAGCCTGGTAGCTCGTAATCTCGTCGTCATCGAAAGCTCGGTAAGTCACTGCTTCGCGCAATCCCAGGCTGCGCATCCAGACGCCGGTGCGCGCCAGGGAGACGCGCACCCAATAGCTCCCGCCCTGCTCGCGTTGCCGTAGCAAGGCCGCCAACGTACCGTACGCGGCTAGATAGCCAGTGGTGTAATCGGTCACAGCAGCGGGCTGTAGCTGAGGTCTGCCGTCGTTGTGGTAGTTGCCATGCAGGTAAGCCATGCCAGTCACGGTCTGCGCCAGTTGCTCCCAACCGGGCAGGTTACGCCATGGCCCTTCGTGTCCGTAGCAGTTGATCGATACGTAAACGATGCCCGGCTTTGCCCGCACGACGTCGGCGACGCCGAAACCTTGCCGCTCCAGCGCGCCGGTGCGATATCCCTGCGAGAAAACGTCGGCCTGGCCGATGAGCTCGCGCATCTTCGCCTGACCGGAGTCCGATTTGAGATCGATGTGGGCCGATCTTTTTCCAAGCCCTGTCTCGGCGACGAAAAGCGGTACATGGGGTAAGTCTTCCGCGCTGATGCGGATAACGCGTGCGCCGTATGAAGCTAGAGTTCGAGCACATGTAGGTCCGGCGAGAACGCGCGTGAGGTCCAGCACCTTGTAGTCGGTCAACGGCCGAGCGCCCGAAGTCGCGGGACGCGGGTCAGCATCTCCCACTTGGATGATTTCCACGACTGGGCGCGAATTCAGGATGCGCCCCATGGGCGATGCGTCCCATTCTTCAGGACCGCGCACCATGGCGCTACACAGACCGCGACGCATGATTTCACGCTCCAACTCCGGCGCTTCCCAGCAGGCAATGGCCCGCTTCGCCTCGTCCTCGTCACGGGGTTGCCCGAACAGCTCGAGCAACGACTCGGTGTTGTGGGCAAAGCCCGGGTGGATGTACATCCAGCGACCGTCACCCGTTCGTTGGAACCCCGATAATGTCGCGCTCTGCGCAGCGGCTATGCGCGGGCCGGGCGCGCGGTCGGGATCTTCGAACTTCAGGTGTGCGTAGCTTTGTAATGAAGCTTCGACGTGGCGTGTGGCAACGCGCACCGTGCTATCCCCGATGAAGCGTGATGCGACATAGCCCCCAGCGCCGAGTGCAGCGGCGGCGGCCTCCGTTGCGCGAATGCGCGTATCGAGCGCGAGGTCCTCGCCCTCGATCTCGATATCGTCGGCATCGAGTCCGACAATCGCCAACAGGTCGTCGAGAGCAGCACGAACGAGAGATGCATCAGCTGTCGACATGCGCTTCCTCCCGCGTGCACTCTACCATCAGTCGGGTGACCGGCCGAGGTTACCGCTCGGACCTTTCGGACGCTAGCGGGGAATCGTCATCTCAGTTGAATACGTTAAATGTTCGCGAAGATCATTTACTACCGAAGCAAACTCGTCCCGATTTGTGTCATTCAGACTCGCCAAAACCTCGTGCGCTTTGAGAAGCCTCACTTGTTGACGACGAAGATCGCCGGGAGAAACCTGGACGGTTGCCCGTGTCACTGGAATTCCAATCGACTGTATCTGTACGCTCCGAAGTACGCTATCCATCCCCAATTCAGCGAACGTTCGTATGAGCGAAGGCGACGCGTCCTGGATCTTCACTTCCGGACCAACAACGCGCTTTTGCGCACTATCGACGAGTTCGTGAAGCGTCCCAAGCACCGCACTATCCATGTGAACGCACCCGGACAGGTCAACGATGACGCCAAGACCATGATCGATCGAACCGATCACTGCGTCGAAGATGGCTTGGCTATGGACCCAGGTCATCCGTCCTTCAAGCACCAAAACCGTGGATCCTTTGTCTTCCGCTTGGCTGATGCATGAGATACTGGAATCAAGGCTATTCGACGACACTTCTTCGTCTGTATGGTTCGTTCTGTGCTCAAACCGACTGACCCCCGGACTGGCATCAAGTAGCAATAGCGTCAGATCATCACGAACAGTCAACGGTTGCTCGCCTCGAGCTTTGTTGAGAATACGCTCCAGAACGAACGTTCGATGGTCGACAGTCTGAAGTTCTTCGACGAGTTGATTTTGGTTGAGCCTTCTATGCTCAGTCGTATCAAACACGCCATCGGTGTAAAGAAGAACTTGATCAGCTTCTTTAATAAAAATTTCGCGTTCTGCGAATACGGCACTTCCATGCAAACCCAATGCCGGGCCGGTATGTTCAACGGTCTTCACACGGCCATGCGCCTCGTGAACCAGAAGCGGTGGATGACCCGCACTTGCAACAATCAACTTGCCGTTTTCGGTGTCCAATAGACAGAATATTGCGGTCACAAAGACACCGGGCGCTGAAATTTCATTCATCAGAACTTCGTTCATCCGACCAAGAATGGCCGCAGGACGCATAGCTGCGCCAGTTCGATCGAACAATCTCAAGCGGTGTTTGAACAGTAACGCGAGGATTGCCGCGCTAACCCCATGACCCGCTGCATCAGCAACGTAAAGCATCACATGCCGCGCATCTAATCGAACGACGTCGTAAAGATCCCCGCCAACTTTCTCGCCCGGGACGCAAAGACTCTGCGTATGGAACCGTTTTAGTTGGGGCGGCTCGGATGGTAGCAACGTGTCTTGAATGGCTTGTGCCATATATCGATCGCGCTCCATCAGCCACGCCTCAAGACGTAATCGACAGCGCAGCTGAACAGAATGCTGGGATGTGGCCTGGGACCATCGGCCATTTGATTTCGTAAGCTCCAGCAGGGCGTATGTTTATGCACACAAACAACGAAGTCGCAAAGCGCGCGCACTCTACGCCTCTCGCCACGGGAGCGAAAGTACTTATTCAGTCACCCATTCAAATCACCAATCCGAACAGCAAGAATGCGCGGCACCACGCGCGGCCGATAAGATCAAGTAAAGAATTCTTACCCCACAATCTCTCGTATCGGGTTAGCACTATCCGATCGGTTGCAGCGCACGAACGCGCGAATAAAGTCAGGGCAACAAATTACTTGCCTTGCAGCTCGATTTTCATGGGCCGCCCCATGGCAGTGACAATATCGATAACAAAGGTGCTCGCGTTCCCGGGCCGGCTGTACTGTAGTGACTTCATACCGCCACCACTTGCGTCCTGAAATTTCACGTAGTTGTCGCCGATCGATTCCAACGTCATTCGCTGCGCACCACCTTCTCGAGGGACATAACCCTTGTCCCATTGCTGAATATGCAACTGGAGACTGTCATCGATTTCCTCCACGACGATAAGTTCGACCATGGTGGTCGTGCCTCCCGCCGTCATACGTACAAGCGACTGAATAGATCCCGCGTCAGGAACGGTCCAGTTTTCCTGTAACTTTGCCGCACCGCCCAATGACCCTGTCCAGGTACCCGACATCCAATTCAAATCCTGCACCGATACCCCAGCCATAGCTGCAGATGTGATAAATAGGATCGCAACCAGTGAACATTTCTTCATCTTCTGTCCTTCATCAAGAGAAGCCTATCCAACGCCCAGCTCCCGCGACCGTGAACCAGACCGCCAACGACAACACAGCCAAAATAACCTGTCCAGCGGGGGATATTCCACGGTTAATTAGGGGATGTTTAACGAAAAAAGTATACATAAGAGCCGCAGCAAGGGCGCTCATCTTCACCCAGAACGAGTAGCTGTAGTAGCACTTCACGGCTTCAGACAGGAACAGCGGAATTCCCGTCCCCAACATAACCAAAATACTGCCTCGCAGCCACGGCCGGACCGCCCGCACCAATTGTTCAGGTGTACGGCTACGGAGCCCCGAGCCCAATAGACGCAAATCCACCATCAATAAGGAACCGCCGAGAACCGATAATCCCAACAAATGGACTGCCTCTAACGCCGGGAATAGCCACAGCGACTCCCTGATCACCAGGCCAATACCCGATTGCTCGAGTGACTCAAAAACTTCCAGCAAACTCATGCGTCCGCGAGCTCGACGACACAGCCCGACAGCCAATACACAAAGTCGAGTTGTGGTCGGTCACAATCAAACCAGTTGTAGGCGATCATTCGTCCGAAGACGATGATGCCCGTCCACATGGACAGAGAAACAGAAGCCGAGATCCGTGCGGACAATGGTGGTCGCGCATCGGCATCCCATGCTGCTCGACCTTTTTGTACACGCCTGTGAAACATCCACACATTGACTGCCGCGACCAAAAGAAACACCACCTTGAAACGGAACCAAATGCTCTGATAAGTGCGTACTGGAATCGCATAAAAAAGCAGCAATCCCGTCACAACCATGACCACGGCCCCTGCAATGGTCCACGGAAGTACCCGCGCGTTCATCTCCGATACCGGCACGTCAGGGAAGGCGGCACCCAATAGGCGCAGGTCGACCATGGCGATGGTGCCGGCAAACACAAACAGTGCCAAGACGTGTGTCGATTCGATCAAAGGGTACATATAGAAAGATTCGTGCAGCGCAATACTCCACTGCGTAGTCGCCAACCATTCAAAAAAGGGAAGAAGCGTCATCGATACAAACCATTCGTCCTAACGTTGGCAAAACGGGTCGTGTAACTCCAATTCGGGTGGCGCAATGTAACTCAGCCAGAAGCGCTTGTGGAGCCCACCGATGCTGGATTTCTTCTACTACTTTGCCAATAGTTGGATCGGTTTATTTGCCTCTTTTTACAGAGAATGAGATCCTTAGCGCGATCGCTTACATGTATTGCCAGTCGTTTTACTTCGTGAAAACGAGCCGCTTCCGAATAGAAGTATCGTTTGGTCGTCGGGTGTCATTGCAACAACTCGGCGGGCGCAGGTAGGTAGTACCAACAACTCTCTCTGGGATTAACCATGGCCAAGATCGCATTGGGGATATTAGTGGCTGTCGTCTGCACAATTGTTGCAGCCAAACTGGCCTACGACGCGAGCGTCCATGCAGGACCGCTTGCGGTCAATGAGCCCTGGGCACAAAACAAAATGGAATTCGTGACCTGGAACGGAAACAAGTGGACTGCTTGGATCCATGACGGTGCGTTTGAACATCGACCCCAACATGAGGGCACCTGGCATGCCCATTCAAAATCCACGCTTTCATTCCTCGACTGGGAGGGTAATCCCGCTAAAGCAACGATTGATGGCGAGGGATTCGTGGTGGTTCCATATGGCGGAGTCACTTCGCGCGGAGCTGCCATCAGGTATCGCGATTGGGACGGTGCAAGCCGCATCCGAACGTTTAATCAATTGCAGCGCTGACCGTTCTCATTTATTGTTACGCCGCCGCGCAGACCTGGGTCATTTCGCGGTTTGATTTAAGTCATTAATTGGTGTTCCCGGCTCTCTTAGTAGACCGGTCGAAGACGCCGATTTAGGTGTAGCTTGACAGGCAGAACCAGTAGTACGAACGAAGTAATTTAGGCACGAGTCATTAATAACACGCGGGTTAGAACGCTAAATTCTAATGCCAGCAGGCGGCACCTGCGTGGTCTGTGCTCACTTTTATTCTTGGGTTTATCGCCCATTTCGCTTGCGTTAACCCTCGATATGCGTGAGGGCGTCACCGATATGAGCCAACAAATCCATGGGCTGCATACGGCCGCTCTGTGGGTATGCATCGTGATCGGCATCGTCGTCTTCGGCGCCATGGGCTATTCGATGGTTGCCCACCGGCGCTCCAAACATCCCCAGCCCGCAGATTTTGAAGATCATTTAGGCGTCGAAATCGTATGGACACTGATCCCTGTCTTGATCCTCGCGGCTCTCGCGTTTCCAGCAGCGAAGGTGCTGACCGAGATTGAAGACAATAGTGACGCTTCGCTTACAGTTTTGATTACGGGCTCGCAGTGGAAATGGCACTACGAGTATCTCGCGCACGACATCGGTTTTTATAGCAACCTGGCAACGCCGCGCGAACAAATCAACAGTTGTGGCGACTGGTTCCTTGCCGACACTTTTTGCGATTTGCCCGATGGCGATACGGAGGCAGGCATAGCCGAGCGTCTCGGTAACCCGAACTATCTTCTCGAAGTCGATAATTCTTTGGTGTTACCCACCAATCGAAAGGTTCGTTTCCTGATGGCCTCCAACGACGTGATCCACTCCTGGTGGGTACCGGACTTCGCGGTCAAACAGGATGCGATTCCCGGTTTCATCAACGAGGCATGGACGAATGTACCTGAAACCGGTATCTACCGAGGCCAATGCACCGAACTCTGCGGAAAAGACCACGCCTATATGCCGATCGTAGTCGACGTCCGTACAGAGGATGAATTCGATCAGTGGATCGAAGATCAACGTATTGCCAAAGAACTTGCGTCCGGACAAGCAGTTGCTGATCGCGAAAAAACCTGGGACTTGGCTGAATTGCGATCAATTGGTGAAGAGGTTTATCTGACCAAATGCGCTACCTGCCACCAACCCAACGGGGGTGGACAGGGCACCACCTATCCAGCATTAAACGGCAGCGAGATTGCCAATGGCCCCGTGTCCGCGCATATCGATCGTGTCATGAACGGCAAGGCAGACACCGAGATGCAGGCCTGGGCGCCGCAGCTTTCGGATCGGGATATCGCCGCCGTCATAACCTTCGAACGCAATGCTTGGAGCAATAAACCCGATGACAAACTCGTTCAACCCCTCACGATCTTTGAGTCTCGGTAAGGCGAACTTATAGTGGTTGCTCACGCAGAACACATACCTCATCGCTCCGGCCTGGCTGCCTTTCTGTCGCGGTGGTTACTGACTACCAACCACAAAGAGATCGGCTCGCTCTATCTATGTTTCGCATTTTTAATGTTTTTTATTGGCGGCGCGCTAGCGATGGGCATGCGACTCGAATTGTTCATGCCAGGTATCCAGCTAGTCGCGCCGAGTTTTTATAACCAACTAGTGACCATGCACGGCCTGATCATGGTGTTCGGAGCCGTGATGCCTGCGTTTGTTGGATTGGCGAATTGGCAGATACCGCTGATGATCGGTGCGCCCGACATGGCCTTGCCGCGCTTGAATAATTTTAGTTTTTGGCTTCTACCGTTCGCCTTTGCGATCCTCCTTTCATCCTTTTTCATGGAAGGTGGGGCCCCCAATTTCGGCTGGACCTTCTACGCGCCGCTTTCGACCACCTACGGGCCCGACAGTACCGACTTCTTCGTCTTTGGCGTTCATATGATGGGAATATCTTCGGTCCTCGGCTCCATCAACGTCATAGTGACGATCTTCAATCTACGCACGCCCGGGATGAAATTGATGCAGATGCCACTGTTCGTTTGGACGTGGTTAATCACAGCATTTCTGTTAATAACCGCAATGCCTATCTTGGCAGGCGCTGTCACCATGGTGCTTACGGATCGTCACTTTGGTACCAGCTTCTTTTCGGCCGCCGGTGGTGGTGATCCTGTCCTGTTCCAGCACATTTTCTGGTTCTTCGGGCATCCCGAGGTCTACATCATGATCCTGCCTGGTTTCGGGATCGCCTCGCAGATCATTCCAACCTTCGCTCGTAAAAAATTGTTTGGTTACAACTCGATGGTTTACGCCACGGTCTCAATCGCGCTCCTCTCTTACGTGGTGTGGGGTCACCATATGTTCACCACCGGCATGCCGCTTGCGGGCGAGTTGTTCTTCATGTTCGTCACGATGCTGATCGCAGTGCCGACTGGGGTGAAAGTGTTTAACTGGGTAGCCACTATGTGGCGTGGTTCGATGACCTTCGAGACACCCATGCTGTTCGCCATCGCCTTCGTGATTCTCTTTACCATTGGCGGTTTATCGGGGTTGATGCTTGCCATTGTCCCCGCCGATTTTCAGTACCACGATACTTATTTTGTCGTTGCTCATTTTCACTACGTGCTTTATCCGGGCGCCATCTTCGGGACGATGGCCGCCGTCTACTATTGGCTACCAAAGTGGTCTGGACACATGGTCGACGAGTGGTGGGGGAAATTCCATTTTTGGACCGCCATCATTTTTGTGAATATGACGTTCTTCCCCATGCACTTCTCGGGACTAGCCGGCATGCCTCGCCGAATCGTCGATTACTCGTTACAGTTTCATGACTTCAATTTTGTTTCGAGTATCGGTGCAATGGGCCTCGGGCTGACGCAGGTGCTGTTCTTATATATCGTGGTTCGAACCATCCGTGGTGGCGAGCCTGCAACAGATCAAGTGTGGGAAGGCGCCGAAGGTCTCGAGTGGACCGTTCCTTCGCCTGCACCCTTGCACACATTTGAAACGCCGCCGCCATGGCCGACCATCAGTGAATCTGAAGCACACAAAGGAGCCGTATAACTTCATTCAGCCATGACAGATTCGACTCTCACATCAAAGGTTTACCGCGGGACTGTCGTGCTCGGCGTCCTCGCCGTCGGCATGTTCGGGTTCGCCTTTGCGCTAGTCCCCTTGTACGAAGTATTTTGCGAAGTAACAGGTCTCAACGGAAAAACTTTGGGCCGCAGTGTTGAACTCGTCGAAACCGAATCGGGCTCGGGACGAGAAGTCACGGTCCAGTTTCTCGCCCGAGTCGGAAACGGCATGCCCTGGGAATTCCGCCCCGAGACGCACCAATACAAAGTGAAACTCGGCCAAACCAGCGTCACCCATTACTATGCCCGTAACCGTTCCGCTTACACCGTCACCGGTCAAGCGGTACCCAGCATTTCTCCGGGACACACGGCCAAATACGTCAAGAAAGTTGAGTGTTTTTGCTTCAATCAGCAAAAACTTGAAGCCGGCGAACAGGTGAATATGCCGGTCAAATTCTACATCAGCGATGAATTACCGGACGACATCAGTACAGTGACTTTGTCATACACCATGTTCAAGGTGCCCGAACACGGCCCCTCGACCCGCGTCGCAATGCTTTCGAGTAAGCGAATATGAGTGACCAAGCGCCCCGATACTACGTACCGCACGCTAGCCACTGGCCGATTATTGGCGCGGTCTCCCTCTTTGTCCTCGCGCTCGGCACGGCAACGTTTATTCACGAGAGCACCGAATTCATAGGTGCCGAAACAGAATACGGCGAGTGGGTATTTTATGTCGGCTTGGCGATGGTTGCCTGCATGATGTTCGGTTGGTTTAGGGTCGTCATCTCTGAGTCCGTACGCGGGATGATGAGTGGACTTATGGACGTTTCCTACCGCCAGTCCATGGCCTGGTTCATTGTCTCAGAGGTTTTTTTCTTTGCGGCGTTCTTTGGCGCGCTCTTTTATGCACGCCTGATTTCCGTTCCCTGGCTCGCAGGCGCAGGCAACAATCTTGCGACTCATACAATCTTGCATCCGGACTTTGCCGATACATGGCCGCTGTTTCTGACGCCGGGTGGCATGGAAACCAAGACCATGGGTGCATGGGGCTTGCCTTTCATCAACACACTGATCCTAGTCACCAGTAGTGTGACGGTGACGTTTGCACACTGGGCACTGAAGAAAAGCGATCGAATTGTCGCGGGCGCCTGGTTGGCGTTGACCGTCGGACTGGGAATCGCATTCCTCATACTGCAAGTCGTCGAGTACGCGCACGCATTCGACGAACTCGGGCTGACACTTGCTTCGGGTATCTATGGCTCCACTTTCTTCATGCTCACTGGGTTTCACGGGGCCCACGTGACGATGGGAACCATCATGCTCGCGGTGATGTTGCTACGTATTTTTAACGGCCATTTCGTGCCGGAAAACCACTTCGCGTTCGAAGCCACCAGTTGGTATTGGCATTTCGTGGACGTGGTTTGGTTGTTTCTATTTACGTTTGTTTACTGGTTCTAACGGACGTATATGAACCCGATCGCCAACAATCCGAGTAATAAAACACCGAGGGCAGCGCGAACTCCGAGCGATGTCACCATACGATCGGTTTTACCGCCATCGCGGACAAAGAAGTAGAGGGCGATGCCGAGGCTACCGAGAATACCAACGAGAACCACAATAATTAGGAGGTTAAACATCTAGTTCAGAGGCGTTGTACGGCCTCGCAGAGAATCAGGTTGACAGCATGCCGCCACGAACTGCCGAAATCAAAGTAACCGTCAAACTCAACGACGAAAACCTGCCAACCGGAATCGAATGGCAGGCGACAGAAGGAGAAAACGAAGGCGCGACTGCATGTCAGTCGATGATGCTTTCATTTTGGGACAGTGAGAAGAAAGCGGTTGCCGCGATCGATTTGTGGACTGAAGAGATGACTATCGAAGAAATGAACCACTACTTTTATCAGGTCATCCACAAGCTGGCGGATACATATCTTCGAGCGACTAAAGACGATGCGATCGCACGCGAAATCCACGCCTTTGGCGATGGATTTGGTAAGACATCGGGCGTCGTCGGACCGGAAACATAATAAATGAATGTATCAATCCAACCGGCACTAAAGTCTCTTCGAATGGCGGCCCTCATTGCTGTGGTTGCCATCGTTGGGATTTTTGTCGGTTACTTTATCGATTTTTTAGTTACTGACAGACCTCAGGTATCGGCTCCGGAACAACCCATCGCGTTCAGTCACAAAATTCACGCAGGCGACAACGATATCCCCTGCCAATATTGCCACACCGAAGCACGACGCTCTCCATCAGCGGGCGTGCCGAGTGTTAATAAATGCATGGGGTGCCATAACGAGGTTGCGACTGAAAGTCCGCTCATTCGCCAAGTGGCCGAGTATTGGGAAAACAAAGAGCCCATCCCCTGGATCAGGGTCCACGACTTACCTGACTTTGTACACTTCACCCACAAGCGTCATGTCCAAGCAGGTGTTGCCTGTCAGACCTGCCATGGCCCGGTCGAGACCATGGATAAGATCGCGGTCTACAGTAGAAATAACGACGGGCCCTCGCTCTTTGCGAGCAGCACCGGCTACATTGTAAATAGTGATACTAGTGACGTGGGTGCGGCGCAAAACGATCATTGGCAAATGGGGCTATGTCTCAACTGCCACAAACAACACGATGTCGTAGACGGAAAAGCCGTCCGAGTCGACGATGGCGGGTTTGACAACGGCCTCGACTGCTGGACCTGTCACAAGTAGGCGAATAACGCGATGCCAAATATAGATCGCAGAGACTTCATCAAACTCGTCGGCGCTGGCAGTGTCAGCGTTGGTGCGGGTGTTGTCCTGAGAGAATCCATCAAGCACCCGAGGGAACATCTGATACCCAACGTCCTTGCTCCCGAAGATTTCAGCAGTGGCGTGGCAACCTGGTACAACAGCGTCTGTACGATGTGCAGCGCCGGTTGCGGTATTTCGGTACGTACCCGTGAGGGTCGGGCCAAGAAGATCGAGGGCAATCGGTCACACGCCGTCAATCAAGGTGGCTTATGCGCCCTCGGACAGGCGGGTCTGCAAGTGCTCTACAACCCCGATCGTCTGACCGGTCCAATGCTTCAATCGGCCGAACGTGGTTCCGATGGCTTTATCCAAATCACTTGGGAAGATGGTTTAGCTCGCGTCGCATCCCAGCTCGACTTACTAAGAGCCGCCGGCCGAGGAAATCGTATCGCGCTGTTAACACGAGGCGTTGGTGGACACCTCGCCGAGTTGTTGGAAGGCTTCGCCAAAGGGATCGGCACTGAACAACTCTTCCACTACGACTATGAGCATCCGCACGCGTTGTATGCAGCCAACCGACGCTTCTTCGGCGAAGACCAATTACCGTACTACGACCTTGGAAACACGCGTCACGTGCTCTCGTTCGGCGCCGACTATTTAGCGGGCTGGATATCGCCCGTCCATCACAGCCTCGGTTTTGCTCAAAGTCGCCATGGAGGCGATAGCCGCGGCTACTTCGTTCAGATCGAGCCACGAATGTCCCCCAGCGGGGCAGCGGCCGACCAGTGGATCCCCGCGAAACCGGGTACCGAAGGTATCTTGGCCCTGGGTTTAGCACACCACATCGTGATGAGCGGTCTTTACGACGGCGATGACACCGACGAATGGAAAAGGGCGCTGTCGAAATACACCCTGGAGAGCGTCGCGGAACAGACTGATGTCACCCAAGGCACGCTACGGCATCTCGCTGAATCGTTCGCAGACGCGAACCCGAGCTTAGCGATCGGTGGTGATGGTGCCGCCAACAACAGCAACGGCGTCGATACGCTCGTGGCGATCAATGCCCTGAACTACCTCGCTGGTAGCGTCGGCAAACCGGGTGGCGTAATTTTCAATCCCGAGCCTGCCGGTATGACCTCGCACAATCGTCAAGCGAGCTATCTGGCCATGACACGATTAGCCGATGCAGCGCACAACGGTGAGATTGAAGTGCTGATTCTCAACGATGCGAATCCAGTCTTCACGATGCCGCTCGCGTCCGAATTTAAGGCCGCGTTGGCACATATACCCCTCATCGTCAGCTTGTCGAGCTTCGTGGACGAAACGTCCGCATTAGCGGACATCGTGTTGCCAAGCCACACCTACTTGGAGAGCTGGGGCGACGTATTTCCGCAAGCCGGTGTGGGCTTCTCGATCGGTGCAGTCTCTCAACCCGTGATCGCGCCGCTTTACGACACCAAAGCCACCGGCGACATCCTCCTTGAACTCGCCCGTCGGACTGGCAATACGATGCCCTGGGACACACTAGAAGATTGCATCAAGGACGGCTGGAACACGATCTACCGACAAAGTGACTCGAAGAACCGAGCTGAGTCGTTTGAGTCATTCTGGACGGCACTCTTGAAAGCGGGAGTTTGGGGTGAAAAAAATCATCGTACTGTTTCCTTTACTCTCGACAAAAGCGCGATCGAAGGCGTCGGCGTCGACGCGCCCGTATTTTCGGGGGACGCCGAAACCTATCCGTTTATTTTGCGACCGTATCTTTCGACGATGCGCGACGGGAGCGCGGCCAATCTCCCGTGGATTCAGGAACTACCAGATCCGATGACCAGTGTCGTCTATGGCTCCTGGGCGGAAGTGAACCCGAAGACGGCAGAAGAACTGGGCTTAACGGAAGGCGATGTCGTGGAAATCGAATCGCCAGAAGGCGCCATCACGGCGCCGATATTGATCTATCCAGCCATCCGGCCCGACGTCATAGCCATACCGATCGGCCAGGGCCATAGCAACTACGGTCGTTATGCAAGTAACCGAGGATCCAATCCCCTCGAAATCCTAAGTCCGTTGGTGGACGAAGACTGCGGCAACCTCGCGTCCAACGCGACGCGAGTGAAGGTTGTGGCCACCGGAAAACGCGTCGAAATCGTCAAGACCAGCGGTAAATCGCGCGATCTTGGTCGAGATATTGTGCAAACGACAGGCGGCAGTGATCACACCGCGCAAACCAACAGCATTCCGATAACGGTGATACCAACATGAGTTTTCTGGACCGAATTGCCGAAGTTTGGCGTAAGAACCGCAAGCCCGGGTATCACGGAGATTTTGATTACCACTGGGCCATGACGATCGATCTTGATCAATGCAGCGGCTGCGGGGCGTGCGTTACCGCCTGCCAAGCTGAAAACAACTTGCCCATTGTTGGGGAAGACGCTTTCGCAAAAGGACGAGAAGTGAAATGGCTGCGACTGGAGCACTACTGGGAAGGCGAGTACCCGAACATCAAGCTAAATGTCATTCCGATGATGTGTCAGCATTGCGATAGTGCACCCTGTGAAACCGTTTGTCCCGTCAGCGCGACTTACCACAATCAGGACGGACTCAATACTCAAATTTACAACCGCTGCATTGGCACGCGCTCGTGTGCGGTGTATTGCCCCTACGAAGTTCGCTATTTCAATTACAACGACCACGTCTGGGACAGTCCGCTAGAGCAGCAATTAAATCCTGACGTGACGGTTCGCGAAAAAGGCGTTATGGAGAAATGCACGTTCTGCATTCAGCGTATCCGCCAAGCCAAGGATGACGCCAAAGATGATGGTCGTCGTCGGGTACGTGATGGCGAGGTACAACCCGCCTGCGTACAAACGTGTCCCAGCAAAGCAATGGTCTTTGGTGACCGAAAAGATCCACATAGCAAAGTCGCGCAGTCACTCAACGATTCGCGTGCCTACAAGGTGTTGGACCAACTCAACACGAATTCTTCCGTGGTCTACCTCAAGAAAGTCGAAGCAGAAGTATGACCCATGCAGAGTGAAACAAACCAGTTGAAGTACGCAGACATCCACAATGACGTGATCAGATCCATCGTCGAAACAGGGCCCAAATACTACGTCGCGTTGGCCACAGCTTTTGGCTTGACGTTAATCTGCTTCTTCTTTCCTTGGTTTTATCAGCTGTATTACGGCATCGGCGCGGCCGGCATGAACCATCCCAGCGTTTGGGGAACCTATCTCGCGAGCTTCATTTTTTGGATCGGTCTTAGCCACTCGGGAACACTGTTGTCATGCGTTCTACACATCACCAACAGTTCCTGGCGCAAAGCCATGTACCGGAGTGCCGAGGCCATGACCCTGTTTTCGCTGATGGTGGCCGCCATCATGGTGATGGTGCATGTCGGCAGGCCGTGGTTCATTCACTGGACCCTTCCCTATCCCAATCAGATGGAGATGTGGCCGAATTTCCGTTCGCCACTGCTGTTTGACGTCATGGCCATCGCCACCTACCTGACCGGGAGTTCAATCTTCATATACATGGGTTCTATTCCCGATTTTGCCGCTGTCCGCGACCGGACCGAGGGGTGGCGCAATACCATGTATTCCTTAATGTCACTGGGTTGGCGTGGAACTGATACAGAATGGCATCGGTTGCACTGGGCCTACACGTTTCTGGCCGTTCTTATTATTCCTCTCGCGGTCTCGGTACACAGCATCGTTTCTTGGGACTTCGCCATGTCGATCGTGCCCGCGCTGCATCAAACGATTTTTGCACCCTATTTTGTTGTCGGCGCTATTTATTCAGGTACCGCGGGCATCGTTACCGTGATGTTTGTACTCCGAAAATTCATGGACTTTGGCCAATACATCACCGAGCTCCACTTTGATAATCTCGGCAAGTTACTGCTGCTCTTGTCCCTTCTCTGGACCTACATCAACGTCGTCGAAGTATTTACCGGCTTTTACAGCGGTGCCTCCGGGGAAACCGAAGCCCTGAGATACCGGATCTTCGGTTTCTATGCACCGCTTTATTGGGAAATGATCACGTTTTGTGCCCTCGCCCCGTTGCTCTGTGCTTTCAAGAGTTTCAGGACCTCGTTCGTGCCCATGCTTGTGCTATCAATCGCCATCAACATCGGGATGTACACGGAACGTTTCCTCATCGTTGCGACCTCGTTATCACGTCAATACCTGCCAGATGCCTGGGGCTTATACGTGCCTAGCGCCGTGGAGATTTCGATCCTCGCTGGCACTCTGGCGTTGTTCACGACAATGTTCCTATTGTTCGTCAAGATCTTCCCAAGTGTTTCCATGTACGAAGTGAAAGAAACGATGGAGTCACCGAAAAAATCACCTTCAGTCGCATCGCAGGGAAGTCCCGCATGACAAATTTCGTTGTTGGACTATTCGGCGATCCTGAGACCGCTCTTGCGGCAGCAGGATCGATCCAGAACGCCGATCTTGGTACCCCGGAACTGATGTCTCCGGTACCCATCGAAGGCGTGGAAGAGGTCCTCGGCGAGAAGAAATCTGTGATCAAACGATTTTCGCTCTTTGGCGCGATCTCTGGCGGTATATCGGGTTTTCTTCTGGCGGCGATCACTGCGGTACTTTACGCCCACCCAACGGGTGGCCGACCCATCATCACTTTTCCGCCCTATTTGATCATTTCGTACGAATTAACGATCTTGTTCGGGATCGTATTTACGGTCATTGGCTTTTTCGTGAGCGCTCGGCTTCCGAATGGACTTTGGACGTCGTGGTGGAAACAAGACGAGAACCGTCCCTACGTGCCGGAGGCGGCCATCGATAAGTTTGTGGTGTCCGTCACGTGTGCCAGCGGCGAACACCTGCAGCGGGCAGAGGACATCTTACGCAACGCCGGCGCCGTAGAAATTCGCGATCTCACGGAAGGAAGCTGATGGGCCGTCCGTTTAAGCATAGGACCAAGCGCCAGCCGCATAGACGTTTCGCTTTTCTACTTTTGCTCGGCTTTACCGCGCTGAGTTGGGGCTACCCATGGGATCAAGACATGGTCGATCAGCCCTCGATAAAACCGCAGGAAGCCCCGACCCCTGGTGATCCCGGTGCCATTCCGGTGAGCGGTGGCGAGACCCTTCCGGCACCGACCACCGAAGAAGGTATGTTTGAAGCCAAGGAAGCCGCGGTATCGCTAACCAATCCGATCACCGCGAGTACCGAATCCATCCAGATCGGTGCCAATTTGTATGAGGTGAACTGCCGTGTCTGTCACGGAGCCGGAGGACGAGGCGACGGCTCCGTCGGTCTCAAGTTTGCCACCAAAGCGCCTGTGAATTTGAACGAGGCGTATACCCAAGACCAGGCCGACGGACAAATATTCTTCACGCTTACCCGAGGACGAGGACTCATGCCCCTCTACCGCGATGCGTTAAGCCATGAAGAAAGATGGCACGTCATCAATTACGTCAAAACCCAATTTGGTGAGCAATGAACGATCGAGCCCCCTCCGCTGCCCGTTACCTACGGCGCCGAACGAGAAGAGAGAACGACATTAATCTGCTCACAAAATTACTTGCCTTGATCGCGCTCGCGAGTCCGGTTTATGGGTCTTCCACGGATACCTCAGGCCCAGAGCATGGTCTATTGATCGTGTCGTTCCTTTTCCTGATGGGCGTTAGTCAGGTCGGCGTCGTCTTTTGTGCGATCTGCCGGTTGGTCTATGCGCAATGGGCTAAACCCTTCTATCGATTGGCCGAACTAAGCACCATGGGATTTGCACCGTTCGCCATTATCGGTTTCATCTTAATTTTCAGTTATGAGCAACAGCTCTTTTATTGGCTTCCTGAACCTGCGGACCTTCATTTGAGCGGGGTGACCGCATCCTGGCTCACCAGTGATGGACTGCTGTATCGAAATCTCTATGCGCTCTTGGTTTTTTATGGACTTAGTTGGGTTTACGTCAGTAAAGGTATCAAGCAAGACCGATCGAACACATCTGACGACAACGAGGGTCAGCAGCGCAAAGTCGAGCGGCAACTCTTTTTGATGTCGCCCTGGGTCATCGCTGCGTTTGTCCTTTGTAATACCTTCATCGCATGGGATTTTGCGATGATGATTAACCCAGCAAGCCACGGGCACCAGTGGGTGAGTACGGTTTTCCCGATTCACTTCTGGTTTGGCAGTATCTTCGCCGGAACCGCCGCGCTGATTGCTTTTCCGGCATTACTAGGAGGAAAGGCCGAGTCGCCCTTTAACGAGCACCATATTCGTCAACTCAGCAAACTCGTCACCGCCTTTACGCTGTTATGGCTCTATTTCTATTGGGCTCAGTTCTTTGTGATTTGGTTTGGCAACATGCCGCATGAATTTGAGCCACTCTGGCGCCAAATGTACGGACATTACGCACCTTATTATTGGACGATGCTTTCGGGTTGCTTCTTTATCCCGCTGGTCGCGCTCATATTTGCCGTGTTTAATCGCTCGACCGGGGCCATGTGTGTGGTTGCGCTCAGTATCTGCATTGGCGCTTGGGTCAATAAGTATTTGATGGTCATCCCGGTTTTTTCCGAGGATGACCGTCTCATCGATAGTCTCGGTCAACTTGGCCTTTCGGCACTCCTGGTGCTTGCCTTTGTCTCGGTCGTTTATGTACTCGCCAAACGGTATTCCGTGTACTCAAACTGGGAGCTGAGCTTGAGCCCCAATCCAGACCGCTAAGCATCGAGTGACTGCCGGCTCTACAAGAATCGGCTTGCTGATCTTGGGTTTGGTCGTTTCGGGGCTGTTCATCTCACTCGGAAATTGGCAGCTCGGTCGGGCAACCGAGAAAAGCGTCGCGCTTACTCTGTTCGAGAATCGTGCTGCCTCTCCCACGATTCAACTCGATCGAATTGACATCGCTACTCTTACCTTCAAGGTCGGTCATTCGGCTCTCACGATTGGAACGTACCGGCCTGGAACCACTGTTCTTCTGGACAATCAATCCCTTGGTGGCCGAATAGGCTATCTCGTTTACACGGCATATCGGATTGGCGAAACAGCCAACCACATCTTAGTAAACCGAGGTTGGATAGAGGCACGCGCTGATCCCCGGCGGTTGCCGGAGATTGGGCCAACACCCACAAGTCCGATGGTGAAAGGTCGCCTAAGTGCACCTCCAGCGGAGGGCATTCGACTTCAAGGTGCCGAGACCATCGAGCCGATGGGAACTGGGATTTGGCGCGTCCAACATATCAATTTCGATTCGCTCGCTAAACACTTCGGCCTTGACTTAGTCCCCGTCACCCTGTTGCTGAACAACGACATGCCCAACGGGTTTGTTCGAAATTGGCTGCCGCCAGGTGCTGATCAAGCAAAACATCTGGGTTACGCATTTCAGTGGTTTGCCTTGGCATTAGCCCTTGTCGTAATTAGCGTCGGGTTATTTGTCCGATCCAAAAAACAGGCGCGGACGTGAGTTCCAAAGCCACACCAACACAACGGAGAGGTCGGCTCATTCTGCTCGGGATCGCGGCCGTTTTTGTCTTGCCCGTGATCGTCGCCGCGATTTTCACCATCGGCCCCCTGGAGTGGCAAACAAATAGGACGGTGAATTACGGGACGTTGGTCAAACCCGCGCTCGAACTTCAGACGTACGGACTAACGGTCCAAGATGAACGTGCAATCAGCACTGGGACGGTGCCTGGTGATTGGTTCCTCGTCGTATTTCACAGCTCCGAGTGTGCCTTTATGTGCCAGCACCTTCTCGACCAGGCCGAGCGAATCCAGACCGCCATCGGACGTGACCGTACCCGGGTACGCCTTGCCTTAATGGGTCGCGCGAACGCGCCATTTATTTCCGAACATTCGCAGTGGTTTATTGCAGAACGGGAACGTTTTGTCGCTGATTTACATCGTGCCACCTCGTCGCAACAGTCAATGCCCGTGTTGCTGATCGTTGACCATCGTCAGCGTGTAGCGCTCATGTATCCGCCTGCGGACAATGCTCAAGACGTCCTTCGCGACCTGAAACGCTTATTGAAGTCTTCCGCGCCACCCTAGCAACCTCCTTGCGACAATTAGCAGGCGTTTGCTGTTGCGGGATAACCCCTCTAGCTTAGCGCCATGCTCTACAAGCTCTTTCGACACAGCGTCTCAATCATGGATCCCCAACCCGTTGCTCGCAGTGGGGCAGCCTTGACGTCGTTGGGGCCGTCGATCTGGTGTGCCGACCGAACGATTAAATTCCATTTTGGAATTTCGCTGCCACTTCGTATGGTGGTGGTGGCCAACGAAAACCGCGAATTGCTGTTGTATTCGCCGGTGGCCCTAGACGATGAGACACGTGCCGCGCTCGACGCCCTCGGTCCCGTCCGCTGGATCATCAGGCCAAACCCATTGCACGGTCATTTTATTGGGGCGTATCGGCGAACCTACCCGGATGCCATTTACGTTACGCCCACGCAGACCGCGTCCGAGCGTTGGCAACCGTGGATGGAGACGACGCTTGTCACAACTCGCAACGAATATGCCGAAATCTGCTGTTATCACCCCGCCTCGCACACCCTTATTCTTTCAGACCTAGCATTCAATGTTCGGAGGGGAGGTGTGGGAACCCAATACTTGCTGCGATTCAACGGCGCGTGGCAACGATTTGGAACGACGCGCGTACAGCGACTGCTCGTATTGAAAAACGACTTCGCATTACGAACGTTCTGTCGCTGGGCGCTGAACAGAAATTTCACCCAGATATCAGTTTCGCACGGTGAGTTAGTGACCAACAACGCGGTTCTCGCCTTTAAGCAAGCCTTCGGACAGTGGCTACCGTCGTAATCTTCCGCCCGCGATTTAACGGTTTGTTACGATGTTTGCTCGCGGCCCGAAATCGCGCATCCGTACAGTGGCTCTCAACGGTCTCTAGATTTAGTCGGTAGCGGAGGTAAAAATCGTGGCGAGTGAAAATCAAGGAACGTCGGTTGTATTGGCTGCCATGGCCGACGGCATCGGCGATTTGACGTTCGCGTCACCCGAGTGGGTCGACGCGGCCCGTGAGGTATTGAACGAAACGGTCGGACATAACACCGAGGAGATGGTTGATCTCGGTAAATTCACGCTCTGCGAGGTTGCCCACAACCCGCCCGCTTATTTGCACACCGGGGCCACGCTGGCTTGGCACGCCCATTTTAGTGGAGCAACCGTCGACGTCGAGACCGGTGAACTGGAGAGCGCCGATTGTGACTTCAAAGTTCAGGGCGATCACTCAGTCCTTAGCAACCTCGCACGCGTTCAATACCACGGGAAGGACCCCAATGTTGTAGCGGCCGCACAGGCTCGCTTGGGCGTGCTCACCCGCTGGCAAATCGACGGCGCGCTGCCTCAGCATGCCGTGCTCGGGTCCGTATTGCGGACCCTACACGACCGTATGGCGGTTCGTACCATGCCGCGTTTTACCTTCATGACGCCCGAATGGGTAAGTTCTGCCCGTCACGTACTTAGCACACGCGCAACCTCCGAAAAATACGCGGCCGGCATTCAGAACATCGTCTATACCTTCTCCGAAGAATTCACCGACACACCCGGCTACGCGTTTCCAGACGGTTCACACGGCGGCTTTTGGGTGCACTGCAACCACGGCCAGATCACGGTTGGCGCCGGACCGCTACCGAAAGCCTTGGAGCCGGCTGACGCTTTGACCAAGGGGATGTACACGCCCGTTGTCCCGGTCGGACGCACGGTCAACGCCGCCATGACCGACGAAGAAAAAGAGGAACAAGCCAAATATGGAAGAGCCGCCTTTCGCTTTGACAAAGAAACGAACAGAGCACCCGTTGATCAATCATCACCCTCGGGCAAAGGTGCGATGCCGCCCGAGCTCGGACGCGTCTTTTTGCCCTTGCACGACGAACTGTCGAAACGGACCTCCGGCGAGCTTCCCGCTGACTTTGACGATTCGCTCAAAGAGGCATGGAGTACCCCACAGGGGTTCGATCGAAACGCCGATTACGATACCTCGTGGTTGCGTTACGACGAGGTTGATATCTACGGGAAACCACGATCTTAAACCCTCCGATACCCCTCAAACGTCGATTCGCCCGAACGGCACTCGTCGCCGCATTCCTTGTAGGTGCAGCGGCAAGTCTTGGCAAGCCAGAATATTTTCCTGGAGCGATCCAGTTTGGTGCCGAGGACTGCTCGTTTTGTCACGCCCTAGCTTCGGGTGGCGGTGGGCACAATGAACGCGGCTCCTGGCTACTCGCCGAACTGGTACGGCGTAACGCTACCGAAATAAACGTTGAATGGCTTTCAGAGCGGGACGCATTGGTCGCCCCACTAGAGCGGGGATCCATCGTCCCGACGCCATCGTTGGCGAAGCCAACAACCGAGAGCTATCGGCCTGCGACGCAACGTCGTTTTGATTACTCCACCGCGTACGGCGACTGGCCCTCGTACGGTGGGGGTGTTGGCGCCAACAAGTATGCGCCGTTAGATCAAATCGCACCGGAGAACTTGGACGAACTGGGCATCGCCTGGGTCTGGGAATGGGATGACTCACCGGATTGGATGGATCGCCTCACGCGTTCAAAAATGCCCGATGGATTCAAAGCGACGCCGATCATGGCAGGGGGGCGTCTCTTTGTTCGGACCCGCTACTCGGTCGCGGTCGCGTTAGACCCCGTATCTGGAGAAACCCTTTGGAGCTTCGACCCAGGCACGAGTGAAGGTCGACGCCCGCCCATGTTTGGCTTTACCACACGAGGCCTCGCCTACCACCAGGATGCGTCGGGCGGTCGGGTATTGCTGTTAACGACCGACGGTTGGCTATACGCGCTTTCTCCCGAAACTGGGCAACCGTTGGCGAGTTTTGGAACAGACGGAAAGGTTGATCTGACCAAAGGCTTACGCCGCGAACTTCGTCGCTCAACCACTACCTGGAGTTATCCACCGACCGTTTGCGGGAATACCGTCGTGATCGGCAATCAAGCCAGCGACGGCTCACATTATCGGCGCAACCAAGCTGCGCCGTGGAATGAAAATCTTCCACTTGGCGATGTGCGCGGATTTGATGCTCGCACCGGTGAGCAGCTATGGGTCTTTAAGACCGTGCCGCAAAAAGGTGAATTCGGTAGCGACAGCTGGGGTAACGATTCGTGGCGCTGGATGGGCAATACCAATGTTTGGTCGATGACGAGCTGCGATTCTGATCTCGGCCACGTGTTCCTTCCCGTCACCGCTCCCACCCATCACTTCTATGGGGGCGATCGTCCAGGGAATAATTTGTTCGGTACCTCCGTTGTAGCACTCGACGCCGTCACCGGCGAACGGCTCTGGCATTACCAAACCGTGCATCACGATATCTGGGATTACGACCTGCCTGCGGCACCCGTGGTTGCCGACATCGTTGTTAACGGAAAACCAGTCAAGGCAGTTGCCCAAGTCGGCAAAACCGGCTTTCTTTACGTCTTTGATCGAATCACCGGAAAACCCATTTGGCCCATCGAAGAAAGACCGGTTCCTGCCAGCTCGCTCGCCGGGGAACAGGCATCCCCGACCCAACCATTCCCTACCTGGCCGCCCCCCTTTGAGCAACAGGGCCTGACGCAAGACGACCTTATTGACCTCACACCCGATCTTCGCCAAGCGGCTCTCGATACGGTGAGCAAATGGAACATTGGACCTCTTTTTTCGCCGCCATCGATCGAGGGTACCGTGTCCCTGCCCGGTATCGGTGGGGGTGCCAACTGGGGCGGCGCCGCATTCGATCCAGAAACCCGTATGTTCTATGTCGCATCGCGTCGCATGCCGACGCTCATTACGGCTAGGGCAGTCGATCAAGAACGCTTCGGCATCAGATACCAGGCGTCCTTTCGCATGCCCAGCGGGGCGGATGGGCTCCCACTCGTAAAACCACCCTGGTCGAGCATCACAGCCTATCAGCTGGATACGGGTAACATTTCATGGAAGGTGCCGAACGGCGTCGGTCCGGTGGATCATCCAAGCCTGAAAGGACTCGATTTACCCTCCTTGGGGAACCCCGGCACTGCCCCAGGCTTATTGATTACGCGTGCCGCCATCTTTCTAGGGCATTGGGCAGACGGCACCGTACTCCGGGCATTGGATAAGACTTCGGGAACGCTATTGTGGGAACACCCCATCGAAGGGACACACGTTGAAGCACCTCCGATGACGTACATGGCCGACGGTCAGCAATTCATTGTCATTGGCACCGGCAGCGCAATCCAGCCCTCCCGCCTGACCGCCTTCCGACTGCCGTAATGAATCAACCGGCGAAGCTCCCCTCGTATACCCGCTAATCGATCGCATCAGTAGCACGCAACCATCGGATGAGCGACAGCGCCAATATGCCCAAGACGGGAATCAAGGGCAGTGCCGTTACCACCGAACTCGCTTTAACTGTATCTAAACCACCGGCCAGCAACAGTCCGACCGCGATAAATGCTAGTGCAAACGCCCAACAAAGACGGTTCATCCGCATCGGTTCGACGTCTCCGTGTAAATTGCGCATGGTAATGCTGGCGAGGACATAGGCGACCGAATCCAACGTCGTCGCAAGAAAAATAAACGATAAGACCGTAAAGACAGCAATTGCGATTGTTGCAAAAGGCAAGGTCGAGACGATGGCTACGACGGCGGCTTCGTGGCCCCGGTCTTGAAGAACTTGGGTCACCGGCAAAAGGCCTTCCAGTTCGAGATGCAACGTGTAGGCACCACACACCGCCATAAAGGAAAGGGTTCCGAGCGACCCCCAACCGATAATGCCCAGTACCACCCGGCGAATCGTACGGCCCCGCGAAATGCGCCCAAAGAAGAGTCCCATGAGAGGCGCGTACGCAATCCACCAGGCCCAATAAAAAATCGTCCAGTCTTCAGGGAAGCCCCCTTGCTCGATGGGATCCAGCCAAAAACTCATGTGCACGAAGTTGTTCAGCATGAGGCCCACGCTGTTGACACTGAGTGAGAGAATAAAGACTGTCGGTCCCGCTAACAAAACGAACAGCACCACAACAACGGCAAGGACAATGTTCACGTCGGCAAGACGACGGATACCCGACTTCAGACCACGGTAAACACTTGTTCCAAAAATAACCGTCCACACCGCCAGCACGGCAAGGTTGAGGGTCATGTCCGATTCGATGCCCGTTAATGCTCCAAAAAATTCAGCCACTAGCGGAACGCCGAGACCAAGCGATGTGCCCGCGCCACCGATAATCCCAATGATTACCAACGTATCGATAAGCGGTGACCACCACTGCCTGCGCCTAGGTGTCGTTAACACCCCCTCAGATGCCACGCTAATTCGTAAGAAGGGCGTTTTTCGAACATATAGGGAATAGGCGATTGGAACCGTCGCCAACGCGTAAAACGCCCAAGGAATAACGCCCCAGTGGAACTGAGCGTATGCGTGACCCCATTCCATCGCCGCCGCTGTTCCGGCCTCAATGCCCATGGGCGGGGTGGTGAGGTAATACACCGGTTCGACAAACGCCCAGCTCACCAACCCAATGCCGATGCCCGCGGTGAACATCATTGCCGCCCAGGAGAGTTCTCGGAACTCAGGCCGTTCGCCAGGATCCCCAAGCGTTATATTGCGGTACCGACCAAATGCGAGCCAGCCACAAAACCCGAGAGTAGCCGTGGCTATAAGCAAGAAAAGCCAACCAAAGTGCACCGTGACCCAGGTCTTCCACGCGCTTGCCCCCGCCTCGGCGTGGTCCGGTGCCAGCACCAGGTAAACGCCTGCGATCAGCACAATGATTAGTGAAGGGAGAAATACCCTCGGATCGATGCTCGGACCGTCTTCAACACTTGGCGTTTGTTCAATCGCGGGCATGGTACGAGCTACCTTTTATTAGGTCTCATCGACTGTCGGACCAAGAGCTTTTTTGAGAGTTTCCAAATGAGCCTCGTAGTGGCGCCACTGCGCCAAGGAACTGCGGTAAATGGGTTGCCGCACTTGTTCTGAGCTCGCTGTTCGTATAGCTCGTTCCGTGCGATGAAATTCAACGCAAGCATCTTCAAAAGGCAGCCCACAAAAATCGAGCAACCGTCGAACCTGTCCCCCGAGATCGTCAACCACGTCTTCGTGTTGTACCCGCAAAATCCATCCCGGAAGAACCTTGTCCCAGTGTTTCATCAGGGTGACGTAATCACGGTAATACGTGCCCACGTCCTCTAAGCTGTAGGTAAACTCTTGTCCTTCGGCAAATAACTGTTTGAAACTGCTAAAGCAACAATCCAGCGCATCGCGCCTCGCATCGATGATTTTGGCATTGGGTAAAATCATGCGAATGAGGCCAAGATGGCGAAAATTGTTTGGCATTTTGTCGGTAAAAAAAGGCGCGCCTGCACGCAAGAACTGGGTATCCTCAAGATACCTTTCGCCGAAAGCAGTGAGATCTGCATCGCTGAGCGTTGTCAGTACCCCGGGATAACGAGCCGGATCGCCTTCCTTGGTGCGGCCTTCGAGCTTACGTACCAGCGCTAAAATATTTTGCAGCTCCAACGTTCCGTCGACCTGGCTATGGGACGCTAGAATCTGTTCCAACAACGTCGAGCCCGCTCGCGGAAGACCGACGATAAAGATGGGGTCAGGCCGCGGACATCCTCGGCCCTCACGTG
>JAYGFA010000071.1:0-6562 GCA_046582115.1 Pseudomonadales bacterium
GGATGCTACCGATGCGTTTCCACTTAATGCCGCTGAAACAACCGACACCGACGCCGACGGTATCGGCGATAACGCGGACAACTGCGCTCAAGTGTCCAATGCCACCCAAGTCGATACCGACACGGATACGTTGGGGGACGCGTGCGACGATGATGATGATGGGGATGGTGTTCTCGACACGGCGGATGCGTTCCCGTTGGATGCCAGCGAGAGCGTCGATACCGATGGCGATGGCGTTGGAGATAATACCGACGCCTTTCCTCAAGATGCCACAGAAACTAAAGATTCCGATTCCGACGGCGTCGGGGATAACGCGGACGTGTTCCCGTTAGACGCATCCGAACAGCTCGATACCGATGGCGATTCGGTAGGAAACAACGCGGATACCGACGATGACGGTGACGACGTATCCGACGCACAGGAAGCCCTCGATGGCACCGATCCGTTGGATCGCTACGACTGCGACGGCTGTTTTGACTTCGACATTGATATGGATGGCAATACCGCCGCCTTAACCGACGGCTTGCTGGTGCTACGCCACCTCTTTGGCTTCGCCGGATCGACCCTCACCGACGGTGCGGTCGGTTCCTCAGCAACGCGTTCGGACGCTGACACCATCGCGTCTTATCTCGACACCAACTCAGGACACGTGGACATTGATGGCAACGGATCGGTGGCCGCTCTAACCGACGGCCTCTTGTTGTTGCGTTATCTTTTCGGCTTTGACGGCGCCACCTTGATTGAAGGTGCGGTGGCTGCAGACGCCACCCGCACCACGGCCGAAGCTATTAAGACTTATATTCAAGCGAGGATCGCGACAGGGAGTTGAGCGGGTCCTTCTCAACGGGTCTCGCCACGGGTGATTCGGGGCGCGATGGAGCGCTACAGAATGGGTGATTTCAATGGGTGCGCAACACCTTATCGACGCGGTCGGCGGCTTCATTTGGATGAAGCGTACGCAACTAAACCGTCGCCGGAAAACGACGTTAAGACATTGAATTAAAAGGCTTTAATGGACTACGGCTTGGCCCTCCCTGGGCACCAATTCTACCCCTGGAATATTCCCAAGCTATTGATATATTTATATTTTTCGTTTTACCTTATCTGTACGGTAGACAAAGCAGTAGACACTTGTTTCCCGTCGCGACTAAACGATTTCAAACTTGGTGAGCCAGAGTGGGCATGCTCTAGTTTGTATAGCTCGATAGCCGGTCCTTCGCTGAGACCCAGTGGAGCCGTCCAGAACATAACTATTGATTTGGCAGGGACAACAAACCACCCTTGAATTCAATAGAGCAGGCACGGAAATCGCAAGCGCCATGAAAGTCATCGGTAGTGCCCCATATTTACGCGTATCAAATTTTATGGATTCTCTAAATTTCTTCGTGGATGTTCTAGGGTTCGATAGGCCCCCCCTATGGGGTGATCCTCCCAGCTTTGCTATGCCCTCAAAAGATGGCTTTGTCATCATGCTCAGCTACGAAGAAGGTAAGCCTCCCAAGCCAAATGGTCCGATGAAAGAATGGGACGCATACTTCTGGTGCGAAGGACTCGATGAATATTTTTCGCGTCTGAAAGAACAGGGAGCAACGTTTATTCACGAAATTGAAGAGCAAGCGTATTACGGCATGCGAGAACTTGCGGTATCTGACCCTGACGGACATATGATCGTGTTTGCAGAAGATATGGACAATTAAGTTTAGTCCTGTGCCTCTCGCCGAAGCCTGTCGTAGGTCTTGGGTTGGGCATTTGTTTCTTGCAGTATGATCCGGATGTCGCAATCGATGAGGGGCTGTTGGATGTGCCGGATTCTTACCTTCGCTCTCGATTTTCGATTCCCTTCATTCGTCCACAACGATGTGGGTAAGTACAACTTAATTGAAGGAACGAAATCATGAACGCGTCCCTTTCGACGTTTGAACCCGACAAACCCTTGCACGAAATTACCGATACATTGAAAAGAGACGGGGGCGTCATATTACGGAGCCTGGCGCCAACACATTTACTGGACACGGTTTACGAAGAGGTACAACAGAAAGTTCCAGAGGTAGCTCAAAAATCATCTACCTATCTCTGGCCAGACGGCAACCGCACGGTCGGTGCTCTCGCAGCGGTAAGCACGACTTTTGCGGAAGAATTATTGATTCACCCCAAAGTACTTGAGATCGCGGATGCGATGCTCTTGCCGCTGAGAACAATGGCCACTAAACCCGTCAACGACATTCCAAATTCGGAGCGGGTAGATCGAGCGAATATAGGTGATGGATTGTGGGCCATCTCAGAAAATGAACAAAAAAGTACTCAACTGGTGTGGAAAGCGTCTGACCCCGAAAGAGGCCCGAATTGCGATCATTACAACCTCGGTGCTTCAGTGATGTTGGAAGTACGTATTGGCAATGAAAACCAGATGCTCCACAGAGAGAATGCGATTTACCAGCCGTACATCGGATATATCTCTAAGATGCGTGAATTCGTGGTATCAGTTATGTGGGCGGCCACCGACTTTACCGAAGAAAATGGTGCCACCCGTCTTGTGCCTGGAAGCCACATGTGGCCAGAAGATCAAGTTGCGAAAGAAAGTGAGATTGCTCAAGCCGTCATGCCCAAAGGGTCCGCAGTGATGTGGCTTTCACGCACCCTGCATGGAGCGGGGAAAAGTAGAATTTCGGAACGGCGAACCGGGTTTTTCAATTCGTTCATTCCCGATTGGCTTAGACAGGAAGAAAATCAGTACTTATCTGTCCCTCCAGAAATAGCCGGGAAATTATCGGACAAGGTTAAACAAGTAATCGGATATTCATCGAGCAACTCCCTAGGATGGGTTAAAGGTAGAGCGAGAGAGAATCTATTAATCGAGGGATCAAGCGCACCGATTTAGGTCGCCTCTTGGGATTGGATTAGAGGCGGAAGCTAAATACAAACTTATCGGCGTACCGTCACCTCACGACACGAGATAGGATCAGAGAATGATTACAAAAAAATATATATACGTGTCGGCAGCAGTGTTTGCCGTTGTCGCACTGATTCACTTAATGCGGGCACTGTCTGGATGGGAGTTTCAGATAGGTCCATTTGATATACCGTTGACTGCCTCATGGGTTTTGTTTGTGGCGTGTGCTTCGCTCGCTGTATGGGCACTACGCTCCACATCGGCTCCATAAGTCTGCCGATTCCTGCCGACCTATCAAATATTCCAACCGCATTTCTCACGGGTTCCAGCTGTTGCATTTCTTCGTCTTAGTTCAAACCCAAAACCTGCTCAAATTGCAGACGCTCTAGAACCAGACAACAAAGACTATTCCCAAGGATCGGAGGAGCCAAAACTCCAGAGGTGACCTTCCAAGTCTTTACACGTGTATCCCCTGCCTCCGAAATCCGCATCAACGATATCCAGAACTATTTCTGCTCCTGCTGCCCGTGCCTTCTCGTAGTGGGCATCCACATCTTCGACGATCATATAAACGCTAGCCGTGTTATAGCCATCTAGCTGTAGGGGTGACTTGTTTAGTTTTCCAAAAGGATCATCAGTATCCCTGTGGTAATCACCTAACATAATCATAGCCATGCCGCAGACCAGTCGGGCATGGGCTATACCGCCGCTCTCATTAGGAACGATAAGATGCTCTTCAAACCCAAAAGTAGCGCATAACCAATCGATCGCTTGTCTGCAATCCTGATATCGCAAACTAGGGACTATTCTTGTCTTCAGTTCGTTACTCAATTCCTTTTGAATTACCCACGGGTTTCGTAATCCCTAACCCACGCCTCTCGCCGAGACCTGTCATGGCGCTTGAGATTGGTTCGGGGTTGGAAAGATCACTAAGCTTAGCCATGATCTGAAGAAATGGGCAGCCAGATGAAACATCTTTTGCGACTCATTCTTCTCCTGCTTTTGCCAGCCTGTTCTGCAGAAGTTACGTATGTTAGAGAAAATTCAGGGGTCGTCGGCGCAGACTTAATTCTACTAAATGCAAACGTATACACGGTTAACCCTACCCAGCCTTGGGCCAGTGCTGTTGCGATCAAAAATGGACAAATCACTTATGTAGGTGATGACCAGGGCGCTAAAGAATTGATTGATAGCAATACCAAAACGCTAGACCTTAAAGGGCGAATGATGCTACCCGGTTTTCACGATATACACGTTCATCCTGTTGAGAGCGGGGTTCTTTATCAGCAATGTGTACTGTTTGATATCCGAGGGGTAGAAAAGCTTTTAGACAAAATAGAAGAGTGCGCTCTGGTCAAACCACAAGATGAATGGCTAGTAGGTGGTGGATGGACGCTGGATAATTTTGCTCCCTCAGGTTTGCCCGATAAAAAATTGTTGGATGAAATAGTTCCTGACCGCCCAGTTTCGCTCAAGTCGTCGGATGGACATTCACTATGGGTCAATTCCAGAGCTTTAGAGTTGGCGGGCATTAATGCAACAACCCCTGATCCAGAGAATGGCAGGATTGATCGATACCCTAATTCGCACGAACCATCGGGCAGTTTGCAGGAAGACAGCGCGATCATGCTGGTTGCGAATCATGAGCCACAGCTGACCTCAGAGGATTTAATCAACGGGCTTAAATACTCTCGCGACTTATTTCACAGTTTCGGGATTACAGGCATTCAGGACGCTCTACTAAAACTTGAACCTGGTGATGGATACTACGGCCTTGACGCATACAACTATCTTGATGCCAGAGATGAACTAAACCTACATGTCGTTACAGCTTTGTTTTGGGAAAATAAGGGGCCACTGGACCGACAACTATCTAAGTTCTTGGTTGCTCGTGAACAACAACGTGTCGACGGTAATGTAAAAGCAACCGCTATCAAAATATGGCAGGACGGTGTGATTGAGACCCAAACTGCGGCACTGCTCGAGCCGTACTCGGATCGGAGCGACGGGTTTCGTGGCGACTTACAAAACCCTCCAGATGATCTCAATAAGGCGGTTGTCGCGTTGGATGCTGCCAACTTTCAGATCCATTTTCACGCCATTGGTGATCGAGCAATCCGTGTGGCGCTGGATGCGATTGAGCAGGCGCAGAATGTCAATGGCAGCCGGGACAGCCGCCATCATTTATCGCACATTCAATTATTTGATCCAGTTGATATTCCTCGCTTTGCTGCATTGAATGTAGTGGCAAATTTTCAACCGTTGTGGGCCATACAAGACGGTTATATCACTGATCTGACATGGCCCCGTTTAGGAAAAGAACGCAGTAAATGGCTATACCCGATTGGCACTATGCAAAAAACAGGTGCCAGGGTCGGATTCGGGAGCGATTGGTATGTCACTTCGGTCAATCCGCTCGACGGTATTGAAGCTGCGGTAACTCGTCTGGACCCAAATGGCTCCACCGATGTACCGTTGGGTGAGGGTGAAGAAATTACCCTTGCCGAAGCGATTGAAAATTACACACTCAATAGTGCCTATGTAAATTTCTTAGATAACAAAGTGGGCTCAATTGAGGCCGGCAAACAAGCCGATTTAGTAATACTAGACAAGAATTTGTTTGGCATACCAGCACACGAGATCAACACGGCAAAAGTCGTTGCGACCTTGTTTGAAGGCCGCTTGGTTTACGTCTCAATTGAAGACTCGGAGTTCTGGAAAGATGAGGAGCCGATACTTAAGAAGCATTTTTCGAGAGACTTTTGAAGAAAAATGTCCGTGGCGAAGACACCATTACCGGATAAAACTAATGCATAAATGGGAATGTACTGTTTGCGACTACATCTACCGGGAGGAACTCGGTGAAGACAAAAGAGACTTAGAGCCTGGAACTCTTTGGACCGACGTTCCCGACGATTTTAGGTGCCCTAGTTGTAATGCCGAAAAAAGCCAGTTCTACGAAGAATCTACGGCAAAAATACTAAAACATAGACGACACTGAACTTCCTAAGAGCAAGCTCTACACCTCTTTCCCTAACCAGGCGTACCACCACGCCTTGGCGCAGCAACAGAAACTGTGAAGATTGGTCAGACAATCACAGCGACCAGACGACAAATCTTTCTCCAATTAAGTCATAGTAGAAATGCTGCATGTCACATTCACCGCTAAAGATCGAGAAACCTAACAGGCCTCGTTCAACGTGTGGTTTGGTTTTCCGTTCTAATTGCTTCAAGGTTTTACAAAAGCCGCCCGCTTCAGTGCCTTTGTGTTCGCACGGATAGTAGTCGGTTGGGATGCGCCATTTGTATATTCGAAGTTCGTAATCGGCCGGACTTCCGCACCAGGGTTTGAACGGGATTTTGATGGCTGTTGTTGGATCAACTTTAGTCGAAATGGGATGTACCGACACGCTGTCGGCGTGAACCACTACCTTGTTGTCGCGACCGTTGGCCATGAAATTTCCGACAGCTTCTAGTGCCGTAACGCTAGCATCTTCGATGAAATTCACGTCTGTAGAGACCGTGGTAGAACATGAAGCGAAAAGGGATATACCGACGAAAATCAGGAGGCGCTTCATAGCCCATGAACCTACGCCTCCCGCCCCAACCCATCATCCCGGTTCGGGACGGTTCGGCGTGCTTCTGCCTATACCAATTCGTCTCGGTATGACA